>NSJM01000110.1 GCA_002634395.1 Candidatus Methylomirabilis sp. | reverse complement strand
ACGCCTAGGAAGGTGGCGGTTTTGGCCAGGATGGCGTAGCGCGCGAAGACCTTGGGCCAGAGGACGACGTTGACGAAGCCGGTCTCGTCCTCCAGCGTCATGAAGGTGACGCCGCGTGCCGTGCCGGCATAATCGCTCACAGATTTCTGATGATTCGACACTTGGTCAGAAATCAGCTATGGAAACGGTTGGTACGCTACCCGGCCGTAGCCATGATCGGGCCGCGTCAAAGCGGGAAGACCACCCTGGCGAAATCGCTGGGCGGAGCCTATTTTGACCTTGAGCAGCAGTCCGAGCGTCTGCGGCTGGATCTCGAGTGGGACCGGCTCACGGCCGGGAAGGACCTGATCGTCCTGGACGAGGCCCAATCCTGGCCTGACGTCTTTGCGCGCGTGCGCGGCGCCATCGACCGGAATCGCGCGCGTCTGGGCCGTTTCTTGCTCCTGGACTCCGTGTCCCCTGCGCTGATGATCCACGTGTCGGGGTCCCTGGTGGGTCGTCTGTCGTTGGTTGAATTGACGCCGTTTCTGCTATCCGAACTTCCAACGAAGGCGTCTCGTGAGCGGCGATGGTTGTACGGAGGCTACCCCGATGGCGGCGTACTGGAGCCGACGCGATATCCGCAATGGCAGATGGATTATCTCTCGCTTCTGAGTCAGCGCGACCTGCCGACCTGGGGGTTGCCTGCGAAGCCACAGACAACGGATTGGCTTCTGCGCATGCTGGCCGCGCTGCACGGCCAGATCTGGAACGCCTCGCAGGTCGGGCAAAGTATGGGGCTCTCGTACCATACGGTCAACGGTTACCTGGAGTATCTCACCGGAGCGTTCCTGATCAGGCGATTGCCATCCTATCACGCCAATATCCGCAAGCGACTGATCAAGAGTCCCAAGGTCTACTGGCGCGACTGCGGTCTGCTCCACGCGTTGTTGAACATACTCGATGAGCGCGCATTACTCACGCAACCGTGGGTGGGCGCAAGCTGGGAGGGCTTCGTCATTGAACAAGCGCTGGGCGAACTGTCATCGCGGGGCCGACACGCCGACGCCTACTACTTTCGAACCAGCGATCAGTACGAACTGGACCTGGTATTGGATTTCGGGAACGAATTGTGGGCTGTCGAGATCAAGCTGACCTCGGCACCTACGATCGAGGACATGGCGCGCCTGGACAGGACTGCTGATATCATCAAGGCATCACGTCGCTTCCTGGTCTCACAGACCAACCGACCGAGTGGCACTGCGCGTCGCATCTCCTGTAATCTGCCGACCTTTCTCAAGTACGTGCAGGGATACGAGCCGTAAAGACACGGATACCCTCGCTGGAGGAACGATCCTGATGCCAAGACTCGGCCGTCCGCGGTCGAGTCATCGCATGGTTATGTGCCCTCACAGTTGATGCCTGGTGGTGGCGGCGGTGGGTAAGGTGCCGGATGTCAGCCGACGGACAATGGCGATTGGCGCGGGGCATCGCGTCTGTCTCAGGGCGTGCGTTTCGTGTTCAAAAAGGCACTGCTACGCGCATGGGCCACTGCGAGCCTGTGAACTTCTATCGTCAAATCAAGCGGTTACATCGGTCCGACCCGGTTCTGAACTCGCTCATCTGCCGCATGCGTCGCGCCGGCCCTCGTACCTGGCCACCGTCTCGGCAAGCAGCGTCAGCAGTTGCGACACGATAGTCGAGGGCTGGAACTCCGGCCGCAGTGCGTGCTGCTGCCCAAGCGCGGCCAGACGCTGGTATTCCGCCGAGTCATCCCACATCCGCGACAACGCGCCCTGCCACGCGTCGATCCCTGCATCGGGATCAACGAGAATCCCGCCCTCTCCCACGGATTCCGGCAACCCGCCACGGCTACTGGCGAGCGCGGGAATCGCGCTCACCTGCGCCTCACTGACAACTCTCCCCCACGCTTCGAAGCACAGGCTTGGAACCAGAATGATCTTCGTATCGCGGTAAACGGGGCGCATGTCCAGCGTAGAGGAGCGCAGTGTGATGTTGCCGTTCGATCGCACCCGCCAGCGCAGCCGCAGTCGCTGTATGGGGCGGAGTCGCCAACTCTCGACGAAGATGAAGGGAATATCAGGGCGCCGTCCTGCCAACTGCAATGCGATCTCCACGCCCTTGATCGGGTACGGGCATACAAAGGTGACGTTCTTCCGTAACGATTCGACCCGGTAACGCTCCGGACGAACTAGCGGGGGGATGCGTACAGGGACAATGCCGAACGCCTCCGCGAAACGCCGGGCGAGGTCACGTGAGGTCGCCGCGTACCGAATGTCGGAGTGATCACGTACGGCGCCACCAAGATTGTCGAAAAAGGCATCGCGCAGATACACGATGGTGGGCACTCCACACGTCGTGAACTGCTCCGCAAGGGTGAGTGGACGACCGGCCTGGATCACCGCGATGGTCGGGTGTTGATTGCGAACTAACTCCGGCACTGCGAGTGTCGGTTCCCACGCCCGGAAGACCGGATACCCATGGGAATCATCTCGTAGAATGCAGTCACCCCACCGCCGCGATATCTGGGAACGGTATTTTGCTTCGATCGATCGCCGTGGCAACAAGCGGCTCAAGACGCCGACCTCCACACCGCATTCACGCAGGGTCAAGCAGAGATCGTGTGTGCTCGATTCCGAACCACCCACCCGCTGCGGCAGGTAAGCGTGATTGGTGGCGAATAACACTTTCATTGGAGCAGCCACACCGGCCCCCACATTACTCGCTGGCGAGCGATGTCGATCTACGTGACATCCACCGGCGCAACCATCTGAGCGCCGCTCGGCCGGATCGAAGATTCATGAGCATTTTCACAGCCGCACGCACGATCATGTGTCTACCGGGAGCCACGAGTCCGTGTCGTAGACCCTTCAGGTACACGGCCATGATGCCGCGGTCGAGCGGGCGCACTCCGACAATTGCGGAGTACCGGCGAGTTTCGAGATAGAGGTAACGGCGCGACCGCACCAAGGTACGACTTCGCCTTGGCGGTAACGGCGGCTCAGGCGGAGGGAGCACCCGGCACAGGAAGTGAAACGCTTGCGCATTCCAGCTCGGGGTCGGGTAAATATCTTCCCAACAGTCGGTCCCTACGCCCCGCCGCCGGCCATTATCCGGATGGTCGTATCCAATGAAGTTTCGAATGGCACCGTTTCGATGCTGGTAGCGTAGCAGGCGAGCGGCCAAACTCTGAGCGTCCAATTTAGTTCCCGTGAGTTGTGCCGCATCGAAAATGCCATTGCAGATCATCCCCGCGCCGGCGACGAAAAGGGGGAAGCGACAGAGCTGGTCGTGCTCGACCTTGTGGTACCAAAGGCCCGTCTCGGCGTCTTCAACTCGGAGTAAGAACGCAATGACTCCTCGGGCGATATCGGACCAGACTGCGGCGTTAGTGAGTTCAGCGAATCCGAGTATCCCACGAACGGCGATGGCTGTATAGAGCGACACGTGCACGTCGGGTTCGATATGCGAATAGGCGAAGCTGCCTTGGCACAGGCCGTCACGCGCCTGCAAAGAACGGATGCGTTCGCCTATGCTATGCACGAGCCGGGCGTAGCGTGTGGTGCCACGCTGGCGATCCAGCTTGATCAAGGCCTCGACGGAGACGCTGTTCATGTTGACGATGAACCGATCGCGGCCGGCGTAGTAGTCGATCGGGTTCATAGCAAAACCGCCAAGAGCTGGCCGGTAGAGCTGGCCGATCACATAGTCGTCGAGGTTCTTCTCCACAACCGCCAGGTACCGGTTGCGGCGCTGTGCATCGCCCTGCTCTTGCAAGACGGCTACCGTATCGAGCAGCGCGCAATCAGCCAGAGTGTTGTGCACTAGGGAGGAGTATCGATCGTCTTCATGGCCGGCCCACCGAAAACGCCCGTCGCCATCCTGCCGTGCGCATTGCGCATCGGCCAGGCGTAGCGCCCATCTGAGCCAGTAGTCGTTGCCCGACCGCCGGTAGAGAAAAAGAAGCCCTTCAATAACTGCCTGTTGCGTCCACGCAGTGTCGTGGATGGCAAACATGCGCTTGAGGTCGCCTCGGTGCACGACCGGACCGTGAATACCACCGTCAGGAGCCACCCAGGACGAGAGGTAGTTCCACAACGCTCCTAATCGTTCGGTACCATCCCCGTCCGTGACCGGTGACCGCTCATACGCTCTCCTTGGTCCGTCTCCCAACGCAGTTTCGTCAGCGACCTCCATCTTCACCTTCACGACACACCTACCCGGCACGCCCCGGCACCCAACACGGATCGGACCACGCTATGGCTCAGCGATCGCTGTATTATCCTACCAGGCGACCGTGTTGTCCACCATGAGCGCGTCACTGTCGTTGCCACAAGTCCTCGCGTAAGCTGCCCCGTGTTCCCGCAGTGTATACGACCTGCCCGCCTATGTCCTTCACCAACAGGTGAACGTGATTGGAGGTCACCATATAGTTGAGCACCGACAGACCAAAGCGCTTCTTGGCTTCGAACAGCCAGCGCAGGTAACGGCGCCGGTCGCGCGCAAACTTCAGCAGACATGCCTGGTGGTGACAGCGGTGGGTGAGGTGCCAGACGTAACCGGGCAGAAAATGGCGATTGGCACGGGGCATCGCGTCTGTCTCAGGGCGTGCGTTTCCTGGTCAAAAAGGCACCGCTACGCGCATGGGTCACTGCGATTCTGCGAACTTCCATTGTCACATCAAGGAGTTGTGCCGGTCCGACCCGCGGACCCGCCGGCACGGGTCGGACCACGCGATGTCTTCGTAGCCGCTGAACAAAGAGGCATGCTGAGCGCGGGAATATTCCATGCGCCTGCGGCGCGCCTATGACAATGACTTCAGACCGCAAGAAGAGACTGTGCCTTGCCGATGACATCAAGGACAGTGGCCGTAGGCGCCTTGCACGAGAACTCAGCACGTCGCGCGTGCCAGTCCATGCTCTTGATCTGGTCAGCGAGCACGATACCCGCCACCGTGAGGCCTTTGGGCAAAAGTACCTCGAAGGGATAGCCCTTGCGCTGATTCGTGATCGGACAAAGCAGGACCAAGCCAACTTTCTGGTTGTAGGACTGGGGAGAGACAATCAAAGCTGGTCGCCGGCCGGCTTGTTCATGTCCTGCCTGTGGGTCAAAGTCAAGCCAGACAATATCCCCGCGGTCGGGGACATGCGGGGCTGCCATCACAGAGCTTCCTTGCCAACAGGCCGACCAGTCTTGATCTCGGCGTGAATGTTACGCTTGGATACCTTCTTGAGGAGATCCTCAAGCCTGTACTGTGGCGGCCGGTGGGGCTCGAGGACGAGTGTGCCGCCGACAACACGCAGCTCCACGGCACTGCCTTGCTCGAGGCGAAATTGGTCCGCAAGCGCCTTGGGGAGTCGCAGAGCAAGACTATTGCCCCATTTCTGAACTCTTGTAGTCATGGAGAGCTCTCCTATAATATCTACATTGTGTATACCACACAGAGGCGCGTCACGCAAGCGATCTGTCTGGTTGTTGGTCGAACGCTGGGCATGAGCCGCGCGCGGCTCATGCCCTTGTTAGGCGTCATGGTTGTGCCAGCGCGCAATGTGCTCGGCGTGCGTTCGCAAATAAGCCCCAGCGTCGAAATAGTGGTCGTAGAACTCTAGGTCTAAATGATGGGCTTGCAAATACATCAGTGAGAAGATGCTGGGCACCGTGCCGGGGAACTTGCAAAACCGGTCATAGATGTATTGAGCCTGAAGCGCCACACACTCCTTGAATTCTTCGCTGTGCACCTGAGCGCTTGATCGCACCCGCGAACTCTCCTTCCAGGGTCCCGGTGTATCGGGATGGTATGGCCCTCCCGGGCCGAACTTGCGTTGAGCAAATGCCTCCACGGCGGCACGCATGTCCGGATAGTGGGGTGGACAGTAGCCTTCAAAAACTCCAGGCAGGCCCGTTGGGTTGGGGATGGACCAACGCTCGTCCGTGTCGTAGCGGAAGCCCAAGCCCGGCACCTGTGGGTCGCCGCTTGCGCCCAGGATCACATGCCGATCGATACCGTCAAACATCCAGCCCCCGAGGCCCATGGCCTGCAGCATGAGCATGCCCGCATAGCAGCAGGTGCCGAGCTCAACGGTCGCCTCGGTGAGCATGTATTGTTCGAAGAAAGTGAGCGGCATCGGGTTGTCCACGTCTACCAGATGCCGGAAGCGTTCGATACCAGGAATCCGTTCTCGGTTCACGTCGTCGTAGATGCAGTAGCCATTCTGGCCAATGAAGCACAGCCCGGCGACCGCGTGCTGCGCGATATCTACTACGGGAATGATCAACGTACTGCCAGGACGATTGACGCACCAGGTGTTGTGGCCCTCCATGTAGGGCTCGGCAGCGGGAATGTGCAGCCGTCCGTCCTGAAGCTTGCGAATACGCTTGCGGTGGGCTTCGAGAAGTGCATCCAGGTGAACCGCCTCACCTGGTTCCCGCTCTACCAACGCCGGCGCATCTCGCATCGGGAAAAAGTACACGCCATTGTCATCGGTGAAAAAGACGTCACTGGTATGGAAGCCGGCCGCAGAGGGAAAGGTTCTTCCGCCGGCAGCTCCGGAATAATTCGCCAAGTAGGGGGCGTAGCGCGCGTTGCGCGTGATCATAGAGTGCCAGCCGGTATTACCACCTGCCGCTGTTAGCACCATCATCTGTTCCAGTTCGGTCAGCGGAAGTGGTTCATGGCGAGAGTTGAAGGCCAGGGGGCCATCGGGGATAGAGGTACCGAGTGAAAACCGGCGCGCCCGCCGTCCGAACAAGGCCTGGATGAGAGGGAAGCTCAACGCTTCCTCAACACCCGGTGGAAGGTTCTGCAAGTTCATCGGTACAACCTCCTTCGTGGTTTGGGCTTGCAATGACGCCTAACTATTAAGTGAGCCGCTTTAGAGGCCGTGGAAGGCCGCCGGTCTATCTCCCAAGACGGCTCCACGTCTCAACAGCGAATTTACCTGTAATCGCCCACACTTAGCCCAACCGGTCAAGACGATTGTGGTCGCCAAACGCTGCCCGCTTCAGCGGCCTATCTCCCTAACAACCTGCAGTCTATCTCGACAGCCTTATAGCCGATCAGCGGAGCTATTGACCCCCCGTCCGCCCCGGTTCAACACGTGCGTGTAGATCATGGTCGTGCTGACGGTGGGAAGCCCGTTATTGGTGGGAAGGTCTGCTTTGTGGCCACAGTGCTCGAAGTAATCCTACCGTGTTTCGCCACGTCAAGTACGGTGAGATTACCGCGCTCTCGTTGGTCACTCGCAATGGCAAGCTGGGGAGTGGGGCGGTCGCGTAACACGCTTTCATGCCCATGAGCGTGCCACCGACGCATGCAATATTGGTCAATGAAAGTCGCGGCTGGGGGCGGTGGCGAGGTCGGCGTAGCGGATGCGTGCTTCTTGCAGTTTACTGCTTGGGCGGTCTGCGAATCCGATGTCCGGAAGGCTCGATGACGACAAAGGCGTACG
>NSJM01000109.1 GCA_002634395.1 Candidatus Methylomirabilis sp. | reverse complement strand
TCTCAGGGGCGGAATCCCTCCAAGCCCCCTCACCCCTGACCCCCGGAGCAGGTTCATCAGGACGGTCTCCGCCTGATCGTCACGGTGATGACCGACGGCGATTCTGTCGGCTCCCTGCTCGTCCGCCACCTGTTCCAAAAACCGGTAACGGAGATCCCGAGCGGCGGACTGAAGCGAGCCTCCTCCCCGATCCAGCAAAGCGCTCCGCTCGGCCGTCGCAATGGTGACAGGAATCTGATAGGCCTCGCATTGGCGACGCACAAAGTTGGCCGCCTCGTTCGACTCCGTCCCTCGGAGGTTGTGGTTCAGATGGGCGACGTGGAGTGAGATGTGATGGCGGGTTCGAAGACGCAGCAGAAGGTGCAACATCACCATCGAATCAACGCCGCCGGAAACGGCGAGGACGACAATGTCTTCGGCTGCCAGCATCCGATGCCGGTCGATCGTCTCTCGAACTTTATGAAGCAGTGGGTCCCTCATCGACTGGAAACTGCGAACCAGCCTCCATCGGCTATCCGTCGCTGGTTCCTTGTGTGTCTACTCTAATGAGCCCCCAAGCCCCTGTCAATACAAATTGGAAGCTGTCAGCTTTCAGCGGTCAGTTGTCAGCCATCGGAAGGATGTGAGTGTGAGGGGTAAGGGAGGGTCCCTGACGCCTTACGCCTGATGCTGATTTTTGACCGCTCTTCTCTAACATACAGCTGTGGTGTATAATATACGTTAGGATACGCTATAATAAAATATTAATCTTGACATTTAGTTTAGAGAAGTGTATAAAACTGTATATTACTGATATATTCCCTAATAACGATGATATTTATCATTGCTCTTTACGCTTCAGTTAAATCCCATGCAGGTTAACTCGCATCGAAAAGGAGGACGGACAGTGCGCGTAATTTTCCACGATCGTTCCTTCCTGATCCACTGTACGTACACGACGCTTGCTGCCTTCTTGGCCTGGTCTATGGCTGCGGCTGTACCATCGACTGTCCGGGCTGCAGAACTGCCGCTCGGGTTGGCAACCGGGTCGAAAGAAGCCCACATGGCCACAGACGGCAAACAGTGGACATCACTGCCTGGGTCGTCCAGTCCGGTGTACGAGGGAACCATGATACGGACCGGCAAGGGAACGGCATCGTTACTCCTGAAAGATGGTACGCAGCTTGAACTCCAACCGCGAACAGTTGTCGGGCTGTCCGGATCACGAACGGCACCCGTCGTGAAAATCGCCGTCGGCCGCGTATTCTTCAGGGTACCCGTTACGTCGCAAACGGCCCTCGTCACTCCATCCGTCCGCTATCAGGCAACGGCGAGCAACCAGCAAGAGGGTGCAGCCATTGTCAGGGCTGCGGCATCTGCGCCGTTGTCTACAGACCTCGTTGGTGAGATCGTCGTGAACCCGCGTGGAGGATCTCGCGTAGGCTTACAGAAGGGGGAGATGCTCGCCAACTCGGTGAGCGATCCAGGCCTACATATCATTAAGACGGGTCAAAGCGTTTACATTCCCAAGGTCGGCCCTTCTGATCCCAGCTTCGGTATACTGCTTGCTCAGGCGCTCCCTGACGAACCTGTCGGCACAGACGAGAGTGCTGCCGCAGGCACCGAAAATACGCTAGAGGGCGGTATGCTGTCTGGTGGGACAGGCGCTGGAACGGGAGTAACCGTGGGGACTTTCGTCACTTTAGGCGTTATTGGCGCAGGCGTTGGACTTGGTGTAGCCTTTTCAGGCGATGATGACAATGATAAGTCAAGTTCCTCGGCTCCGTAGTGAGTCTGTCTGGTCTGCTGTGATACCGAGCAGACCGAATAGACTGAACAGACTAAAGAGACTGCAATGAGACGAGGGTATATCTTTTGCATCGGCTTGGGAATCCTGGCCGCAGGGTGTATCTCGACAGGCCCTTCCAAGGAAAATCTAATAGCCAGGGCGTCCGTCTCAAGATCCTCTGAAACGACGGACAGCGTCGCTCTCAATAGCAGGATCATCAGCACCGTCCGGCAACAACGAGAGGATGGAAGGGATTACGTCATAGGGGCCGGCGACCTTCTCGTCATCTCGGTGCTTGATCTGAGCGAGGTGGAGAAGGTGAAGGTCCGGGTTGGGGCAGAAGGTTTCATTCGACTCCCCCTCGTGAATACCGTCAAGGTCAATGGCTTGACCGCGCGCCAGATCGAAAGCGAACTAGCCGGTTTATTCGGCGCAAACTACCTTCACGATCCCCAGGTGAGCGTCTTCATCGAAGAGTATCGAAGCCAGCGCGTGGCCGTCCTTGGGGAGGTCAATAAACCTGGAATCTACGAGGTGAGCGACCGGCGGACGCTCACCGATCTGCTGGCTCTGGCAGGAGGGCTGACTATAAACGCTGACCAGATAGTCTACGTCATCAGGAAAAGCGCAGGCGCGACACCTGATCCATCGAAGTCAGGGGAGTTGCTCAAGATCGACCTTGAACACCTGTTGGACGGACTCGACCCCTCTTTAAACGTCAAGGTTGACTCGGGAGACGTTATCAGCGTGCCGAAGTCCGGAGAATTCCTCCTGGGTGGGGCCGTCAAGAAGCCTGGTCCCTACCCTCTCAAAGGGAAGCTTACCGTCGATCAGGCAATCTATTTTGGCGAGGCGCTCAAAGAAGATGCCGACTTGACCGACATTGAGGTCTTACGTATCAACGGGTCAAAGAACGAGGTGTTCAAGATCAATCTGAATCAGTTGAAACAGGACGGCACGCCTGGACTAGCCATCCAGAAAAACGATGTCGTCTTCGTGGGCACGAGCGGGCCGAAGGCGGTCATGTATGGCGCCATCGACTTCTTTAAGACGGTTATCCGTTTCGGCGTCTCGGCGGGGGCGGCCCTCTAGTACGTCTATCGCGTCACACGCTAAAGGAGGTGATGCTCTCGCATGGATGCGTTAGTAAAGGCTGACGGGAATCCTCCAAGTCCGCATGAGCAACTGCTGCAGCGCTATTACGTCCAGCAAGACGAAGAGACACACCTTCGCGACTACTGGCGGATCATCCTGAAGCATCGCTGGATAGTCCTCACCCTCTTCGTCATTATCGTGACCACCGCCACGATCTATACCTTCAGCCTGACCCCCACCTATCGAGCCACTGCCAGCCTCAAGATCGATCATGAACGACCCCAGATCCTTTCCTTCCAGGAGATCGGGTCCCCCGGACACCAGAACTACGGCCCCGAATTCATGGGCACCCAACAGAAGCTGCTGCAGAGCCGCAGTTTGGCAAAGCGGGTGATCGAGACGCTTAAGACCAACGGTCAGCCGATTGCGATCGATCCGGCGTTATCAGATTCCGCCGGCACGACAACCTTCTGGTCCGTATGGCTGACTGAGCTTTTCAATTCCACCTGGTCCGTATGGATAACCGATCTTTTCGGTTCCCGTTCTTCGAAGCCTTCAGGCGCAACCGAGCCCTCTCCCCGGCCAGAGTCGGAGACAGTTCTTACTGAAGAGCAAGTAACTTCCCGGAAAGTCGATGCGCTGCTCCGTATGCTGACGGTGGAACCGATCCGGACAACGAACATGGTCAAAATCTCCTTCACCACCCCCTCATCAGGTCTCTCCTCCCTCCTGGCCAATACCTGGGTCAAAGCCTTCATCGATCACAATCTCGATATGAAATACAACGCCACCGCCCAGGCCGGGGAGTGGCTTTCGAAGCAGCTTCAAGACGTGCGGGACAAGCTTGAGCAATCGGAGGCGGCTCTACACGAGTTCGTGAAGGAGAAACAGATCCTGACGATCGGCGAGAAGAAAGATATTGTCACGACAAAGCTTGCTGATTTGAGCGAGACGCTGACAAAGGCCCAGGGGGAACGGATCGCCAGGGAGGCGCTGTACCGCCAGAGCCAGGGAATGAGATTCGATTCGATCCCGGCTGTCCTGGAAAACTCCATGATCTCCAATTTGAGAGCCGAGTACTACAAGCTGGAGTCCGAGTCTCGCCAACTGAGCGAGACCTATAAACCCGGCTATCCCAAGATGGTCCGTCTGCGGGAAAGCATGAACCAGATCAAACGTCAGATCGAGATAGAGATTGCTCGAATCGTTGACGCCATCAAGCAGGAGTATGAGGCTGCGGTTAAGAAGGAGCAGCTCCTCCATGCGGCCGTCAACTCACAGAAGCATCTCGCCATCGCCTTGAACCAGGAACTCATCCGGTACGACATCCTGAAGCGTGATGTCGATACCTATCGCCAAATCTATAGCGGCATTCTTGAGCGCCAAAAGCAGGCGGGTGTCTCCCAGGGGCTTGCAGCGAGTAACGTCCAGATCGTGGATACCGCCGAGACTCCGCTGATTCCGTTCAGCCCGAACAAGACCCGGAACATCGTGCTTGGCATTGTTCTGGGATTGACTGTGGCTATCGGCGTGGCCTTTTTCTTTGACTACCTGGACAACACCGTGAAGCATTCTGAAGAACTCGAGCGCACCCTTGGTATTCCGAGCCTGGCGCTGATCCCCTCGCTGGCTTCTGCGATCCCTCGGCAAGTGCGAGGCAGGCTCTCGCAAGACGGCAGCAACGGACATCTCAACGGCAGGCCGGTCTTTGCGCTGGTCGCACACAGCGACCTGCACTCTACGCTGACAGAGGCATTTCGGACGCTCAGGACATCGCTGTTGTTCTCCTCCCCGGGTTCGCCTCCGAAGACGATTCTGTTCACCAGCGCCCAGCCCGCAGAAGGCAAGACCGGGCTGTCCATAAACACCTCCATCAGCCTCTCTCAGTTAGGGGGCAGCGTGCTCCTCATCGATGGCGACATGCGGCGGCCGAGCTGCCATGCCCATTTGGAACTTCCTCTCAAGCCGGGCCTCTCGGACTATCTGACCGGCAATGCGGATCTGGTCTCGATCATCAAGCGGACCACGGTACCGAATCTGCACTGCATCCCCGCAGGAACTATCCCCGTGAATCCCGCGGAGCTGTTGGCCTCTACGAGGACGAAGGAAGCGATTGAACTCCTCTCTCAACGGTTCGACTACATCATCATTGACTCACCTCCGGTCTTTGCGGTGGCTGATGCGCTGATCCTCTCGACAGTGGTCAAGGGAGTCATCCTGGTGGTCCAGGGTGGGCGGACACCACGCGAGATGGTTCAGCGCGCCTTCAAAAACCTTCTCGATCTCAATGCGCCGGTCCTGGGCGCCGTGCTGAATAATGTCAATATCCGAGGCAACGGCTATCCGTACTACTACAGCCACCAGTACAATCATTACTATCAGCAGACACCTGCCGATGCGCCTCACCCTCGTGCCACCGAGACGGCTCAGGTTGCAGAAGATACCCTGATGCCCAAAACGTAAGTCAATCCGGTCTATCTCGTCACAGACCAAACGACCAAACGGATTATATAGACCACAATGGTGTTTCGCCTTTACGCTTGGCCATCACGAATTGCGCTCACCGGTATCATGATTCTCGGCTTCCTGCTCGCCTCATGGGCTGCGCTGCGGCCCTGGATCGCCCAACGGGCTTTAAGCCGAGGCTCGAGCGACCAAGCAACCCGTGGGGCGCTTGCTCTCGACCCCGGCAACGACCGTATTCAGACTTCGCTTGCCACGCTATATCACTACAGTCTGCTGCTCAGAGATTATCCTGCGGCGCTCGCCGCCTATCGGGCAGCCCTTCGCAACAATCCGCTCGATAGCGTCTCATGGCTGCACCTTGGGAAGCTCTACGCCGACCTGGACCAAGCGCGTGAGTCCGATCAGGCGTTCGCCCTGGCCGTCCGATTGGGTCCAAGCAATGCAGCCTTGTTATGGGAGATCGCGATTGCGCATCTTGATGAGGGGCGGGTGACTGAGGCAATCGCCGTCTTGACCAGGTTTCTGGCCGTCTCACCCCCCAACAACGCGACAAGGGGATATGAACTGGCGCACAGACTCGCCTCGCCGGATGAGGTGATCGGGAAGATGATCGCCCCCGATGTCGATCACTATACGCACTACACGAATTATCTGCTCGATCGCCACCTCGGCGATCAGGCTCTTGCGGTATGGGATCTGCTGAATCAAATGGCCGCTCGCACCCGTGAGCCGATCGACCCCCACCTTCAACTCCGGGTCGTTGACCTGTTGATGGCGACGGGCAGGCTTGACCAGGCATACCAGTTGTGGACCACGCTCACGACGCGGATACAGCCTGACGCGGCCCCCACCGCATCGAACCTTGCGTCCAACGGCGACTTTGAGCGCAAAGAGACAGTCGGCAGGGGATTCGATTGGAGGATCGGGGGCGCACCGGGAGTTGCCTGGACCTTTGACCCTGACAGGGCCTACACAGGGCGCCGATCGCTCAGGCTCACCTTTGTGAAAAGTCGCGCGGATTTCTTAAACATCTCGCAACTCATCCCGGTTCAGCCTCATTCCATGTACGCCCTCCAGGCCTACATCAAAACCGATGGGCTCGCCGGGTCCAAGGGGATCACGATCGAGGCGATTGATTCCGCTGAGGGGGCCCTGGCCGAAACCGATCCGGTCGGAGAGACGCGAGACTGGAGTCCCGTTACGGTGACATTTCGAACATCAGACACCGCCCGGACCATCACGCTCAGAGTTCATGGCGAGCCTCCCCCTCCCTATCTCCCCCCGCTCTCCGGCTCGGCATGGATTGACAATGTCTCGCTGACGAAGGTGGAGTAGCGGACAACGTGCAAGGTTCGAGGTTCAAGGTTCGAGGTTCAACGTTCAAGGTTCAAGGTTCAACGTGCAAGGTTCAAGGTGCGACGTGCGAGGTTAAGATGTCACGAGGGACGCATAATCATAGGGATTTTGAGCCGGATGAGGCGAGTTGCTCTCGGTTGATTGAGGCGTTAGCCGACGGTAATCCGATTCCCGACACATCTGCTATCTGTCCGGACAAGCAGCAACTCATCGCCCTTCTCGCAGAGATCAGCAAGGGGGAGCGATCGGAGCGTTTCTCGAATATTCGACAGGTGGCGGAGCGTCGAGGACTCTCCGCGCAAGAGATCGCGTCCAGGGCAGCGTTCTTCCTGGCCTGTCTGGATACCCCTGGCGCCGATGACCCGTATACCATTCTTGGGGTCGCTCCGACCGCCACGAGTGAGGAGATCAAAGAGGTCTGGCTCAGCCGTTTGAGTCTGTATCATCCTGACCGTCACCCGGAAAATAGTGATTGGTTCACACGGCATGCCGCACGCCTGAACGAAGCGTACCAGACACTGAAAGACCCTGTGCGACGGCAAGCGTACGATGAGCGAAGACGCCGCGAGCTACTAGCGCGACAGCAAAGCGACCCCCTCGCGACCCAGACCGTCTTGTCCGCACCACCTCCCATGCCGTCTCAGTTTTCGCGCCTGGCGCGTCATCGAGCGCCGGCACTCATTACGGCCGTATCGGTGACGGCGGCCGGATTGCTTCTCATGGCGTTGTCTCGCCGCCTTCCAGAAGGACCGCAACTATATATCGAGACGGTTCAGCCCATGGCCGCACTTACCCCTCCGCCCCCTACTCCCGCCAGTGGTCCTCTACCCGCCAGGAGACCAACCCGAGGCG
>NSJM01000012.1 GCA_002634395.1 Candidatus Methylomirabilis sp. | reverse complement strand
AGGAAACGGACCAGATGACTCGATCTACGCGATAGACGAGATGGACGCAACAGACTTTTTCTGAGGAAGGAGATAATCCCCATGATGAACGAGAGCAGTTGTCACGGTGAGGGCGCGTCGATCCCTGAGGCGCTTCGGAATGTACCCGATGATCGTCGGGTGGTCCTGGATGTTCGCGACCAGGTACGGGCGGGACAGGAGCCGTTTCAGCGGATCATGCAGTCCGTTATGTCGCTCAAGGAGGATCAGGTGTTTGTCCTCTACAATATCTTTGAGCCGATCCCGCTGTATGGCGTGATGGCGCAGCGCGGCTTTACGCACTGGACACAGAAGCGCGGTCCCGAAGACTGGTGTATCACCTTCTATCGGGCCGACGCACAGGCCGCGGCCGCTCCGGCGCCTGCCGCCGCATCGAGGCCGACGGAGCCCGTCGGGGATGCCATTGTCGTGGATGCGCGCGGACTGGAGCCGCCGCAGCCGATGGCGAAGATCCTGGAGAATCTTCCCCGGATCGCGGCAGGCGGACATATCCTGGCCATGACCGATCGGCGGCCGATGCTGCTCTATCCGAAACTTGAGGAGCGGGGCTTCAGCTTTTCCACCGAAGAGACGACGCATGGTTGGTTCGAAACCCGCATCTGGAAGTAGCGCCGCCCCGGCCAGACAGCCATCCCTCTGGGTGCCGTTGCGCTATTTTGTCACGGCGCAGGCCGCGTTTGTCGCCGCCCTGCTGTGGGCGCCGTGGCAGGTCGACAATTTGCTGGACTTCTACTATCAGGGAAACGGCCTCGCTCTCACCCACCTGCTGACGCTTGGGTGGATCACGATGACGGTCATGGGGGCGTCATTCCAATTGGTGCCGGTTGCCCTGGAGACCACGCTGTGGAGTGAGCGTCTGGCCGGCTGGCAGTACTGGATCATGGTGCTCGGCGTCACGCTGATGGTGAGCCATTTCTGGATCGGGCATCACCATGGCGTTGCGATCGGCGCAGGTCTGGTGCTGATTGCCATCACACTCTTCCTGATTAATATGGGGCGCACGCTGTGGCAGCTCCCCCGCTGGGACATTATCGGGCAACACGTGGCGGCGGCGCTGGTCTACCTGGCCTCCACGGTAGTCATGGGGAATCTCATGGCGCTCGACAAGATGTTCGACTTTCTGGGAGGTCAAATCCTGCGCACGATCCACGCGCACGCCCACCTGGCCGGTATCGGCTGGGTCACCATGATGATCTTCGGGGCGAGCTACAAGCTGATCCCCATGTTCAGCCTGAGTGAGCTTCGCAATGAGCGGCCGGCCTACTGGGAGTTCTGGCTGCTCCAGGCCGGTCTTGCCGGTCTGTACGTGACGCTGCTGCTGCACAGTTCGTGGGCTGCGCTGTTTGCCCTCCTGATCGCCGCAGCGGTGGGCCTGTTTCTCCGGACGATGCGTGATGTCCTGCGGACGCGCCGACGCCCGCGACTGGACTGGGGGCTGCAGCATTCCGTCAGCGCCATGATCATGCTGATATTGCTGACGATCCTGGGGCTGTGGCTGAGCACCGGTTGGGTCTCGAGCGATGAGTTTGCCGCCCGGCTGGCCTTCGGCTATGGGGTGCTCGCGCTTCTGGGCTGGATTTCCGTCACGATTATCGGTATGATGTACAAGATTATCCCATTCCTGGTCTGGCACCACCGTTACAGCGACCTCGTAGGGCTTCGGCCGGTTCCGGCCGCCACCCAGCTCCTTGGCGAGTCAATGCCTCGAATAGAGTACTGGCTGCTTCATGCGGGCATCGCGATGACCGTGGCCGGAGTGATCTTTGCGTCCGGGCTGCTCCTCCAGGTGGGGACCCTCGTGTTGGCCCTGGCGGGTCTTACGTTCGCCGTCGCCGTCTGCCGGATCTACCGTCACCTGGTTCCCAGGCTGACGCCTCTTCCCGAGGCGCAAACCGCGGGAGCCTAAGGCCCGCGGG
Organism: Candidatus Methylomirabilis sp.; assembly: GCA_002634395.1. Classification (GTDB taxonomy): domain Bacteria; phylum Methylomirabilota; class Methylomirabilia; order Methylomirabilales; family Methylomirabilaceae; genus Methylomirabilis; species Methylomirabilis tolerans. The sequence continues at coordinate 49,281 of NSJM01000012.1, read as the reverse complement.
GGTTCCAGACGCAATAGACGCAACAGACTCGATAGACATTTTTGAATTAGGAGATATGATGACGCAACCGGAAACATCATCAATAACTGAAGAGCAGATCTACAACACGCTCCGGAAGCTGATCGACCCGGAGCTGGGGGTGAATATCGTCGATCTGGGCCTCGTCTACGATGTGCAGATCGATGGCGGGCAGATCGGCATCCGCATGACCCTCACCACGCGCGGCTGCCCTATGCACGCCAGCTTCGTCCAGGCGGTTGATCGCGCCGTTCGAGAGATACACGGCGTCACCGGCGTCACCGTCGAGATCGTATGGGAACCTGCGTGGAATCCGGACATGATCTCGCCTGAGGGCAAGCAAGCCCTGTCCGGCATGGGACGGGGGGGACCAGCATGGTAACGCCACAGTTAACGGAAGATATGGTGATCTCGGCGCTTCGCCAGGTCAAGTACCCTGGGATGAGCCGCGATCTCGTTTCTTTTGGCATGATAAAGAATGCGCGGGTAGAGGGCGCCACCGTCCACCTTGATCTCCAGGTCCCGACGGAGGACGCGGAGGTGGTCGCCAAGGTAGAGGCGTCGGTCCGTGAGGCGCTGAGCCGCGTACCGGGGATCGGTGAGATTCGGATTCAGAACGCCCCGCGCCCCGCGCCTCAGGAGTCCGCTCCCGGACCGGCTCCGCTTCCAGGGGTGCGGCGCATCGTCGCCGTTGCGTCCGGTAAAGGCGGTGTGGGCAAGACGACGGTATCCGTCAATCTGGCCCTGGCCCTGGCGCAGTCCGGGGCTGCGGTCGGTCTTCTGGACGCCGACATTTACGGGCCGAATGTGCCCCGGATGCTGGGCGAGCTTGGCCGGCCCACGGCGCATGAAGGCAAGATTGTCCCGCTGGTGCGCCACGGCCTGAGGGTGATATCGGTGGGATATCTGCTGGGTGAGCAGTCGCCGATTATCTGGCGGGGTCCGCTGGTCGCCCAGGCCCTGAAGCAACTCCTGCATGAGGTGCACTGGGGCGAACTGGACTACCTGATCGTCGATCTTCCACCGGGGACGGGGGATACGCAGTTGACCCTCGTTCAGGCGGTGCCGTTGACCGGCGGGGTGATCGTGACGACCCCTTCCGCTGTAGCTTTGATGGACGCAGAGCGAGGCCTGCGGATGTTTCGTGAGGCGCGCGTCCCGATCCTGGGGATCGTGGAAAACATGAGCTATTTTATCTGTCCCCACTGCCAGGGAGAAACCGACATCTTCAGCCGGGGCGGTGGACGACAGGTGAGTGACTCGCTTGGAGTTCCTTTCCTGGGGGAGATCCCCCTGAACCCGACTATCCGCGAGGGTGGGGATACCGGCGCTCCTGTTGTCGTGGCGATGCCGGAATCCGCTGAGGCGCAGATCTTCCGTAACGTCGCGGACAAGGTACGCCTGGCGACCGAGGCTGCCGCCGAGGCGATGCCTCAGATGATCATCCGCTAACAACCAACAACCCTGTATCTCTCTAAGGAGGAAGTCAGCATGTCAGAGAACTATGCAGCAACCGTAGATGCCCGTGTCCTGCCGGTTCCGCAGAAGCACCCGACCATCTTCCGCGCCTTCGACGGGCTTTCGGTTGGGGAGACCATGCTCCTGGTCAACGACCATGACCCCAAGCCGCTCTATTACACCTTTGCCGCGGAGCGGACCGGGGAGTTTGAGTGGCGCTATCTGGAGGCCGGTCCCGAAGTATGGCAGGTATCGATCCGTCGGATTGCGGCCTCCACAGGTCAGCAGGCGCCTAGCGAAGGACATAGCTGTGGTGGTGGACACCACGCGCATCATGAACATCATGAACACCACGGGCATCAGCATGCTGCGCATGCCGGTTCCCCGACCCAGATCCTCAAGGACGAGCATACCCTGATCCTTCAGGCGTTGGACGGGCTGGAGCGAAAGCTTATCGCGCTTGAGGCGGGCGCCGCTCCGGATCGGACCTATTTCGAGAAGGCGGTCAAATTTATTCGGACCTTTGCCGACGATTGTCATCACGGTAAGGAGGAAGATCTGCTGTTCAAGACTATGGTAGACCGGGGCTTCCCGCTACAAGGGGGACCTATCGCGGTCATGTTGTCTGAACACGAAACCGGCCGCGCCTACGTCCATCAGATGGCTGAAGCTGCGGCAGGCATCGGACAGGATCCGGCCGCAGCGGGGAAGATCGTCCGGAACGGGCGTGCCTACATCCAGCTTCTGCGGCCCCATATCGATAAGGAGAACATGATCCTGTATCCGATGGCGGACAATATGTTGAGTTCGGAGGATCAGGCCTACCTGGGAGAGGCGTTTGAGCACTTTGAGACTGAGAAGATCGGCGCGGACGTTCATGAGGCGATGATGACACTGCAGGAGGAGTTGAAGGCAGGTGCCTAATCATACCCATTTTTTTCTTGACACGCCGCCGAACGTCATTATAGTAACTGCGTGTCATTGCTCTTGTGCTATGGCGTAGGAGGGTGGGGTATGGCGGCTCGCGGGAATCCGCAACCGAAGCAACCGACTGTTCGATTGAAAACGTGAGCACCAACGGCCCTTTGGGACAAAAGCCCTAAGGGCCGTGTTATTTCGTGATGACCTTTATCCTGGTGATTACGAAGTGCGCCAGGCGAGATCGGCAACTAAAAAGTTCGTCGTGCGGGTCGAATTGGGAAACGGTTGAGAATTTCAGGAAAGGTCCCTGAAGTCTCAGGAGAGCAGCGAGAAAAGAAGGCCATTATGAGAATTGTTTCTTGGTATAATAGTGATAAAATTGTTTACGAATCAGGGAAAACGACAGTTCGTGATGCCGTAATGGAAGCAATCAGAAAAGAATCTCCGCTCATGAACGCCGACCTCAAGAACGCCGACCTCAGGGATGCCGATCTCCAGGATGCCATCCTCGGTGGCGCCGATCTGAGGGATGCCGACCTGAGGGGCGTGAATCTCCGTGGCGCCAATCTCCGGGACGCCAATCTCGCGGGCGCCAATCTCGCGGGCGCCAATCTCCGGGACGCGAATCTCGCGGGCACCAATCTCGCGGGCGCTAACCTGGGGGATGCCGACCTTTTTCACGTAAAGTTTTGGGGTCGTGGCGGGTCAACAAAAATTAAGAAAGTACAAATCGAATCGTTCTTGACAGCACTAGGAATCACTGTCGAAGAATAATAGCGTTTAGCCGTCAGCATTCAGCCATCAGTTGAGCTGCTGCTTACACCTTGCTCTGTTCAGGTTGCCACTGGCTGGTGCCGTCCGGTAAGGAGATCGGCGTAAAATCCCCGAAGAGGTTGGGGGCCTCCCTGGCCATGATCTCGGCCACCTTCCCGAAGACGCTTCGGATCTCTACTTCGGCCCCTGGCGCGGTTCTGGACTCGATCACCCATCGAATAGTTCGGGCATTCGCCGTCCAGATGAGGGTGGTAGCGACCCCATCGGGGGCGATCCGCCGGAGCGCAGAGGTAAGGACCTTCTTCTCGTGAAATGGTCTCCCATCGATCTGCAAGACCTCCGCTAATCGTCGTTGTGCCTCTTCACCCTTGATTACCGCCTCCTCGAAGAGCGCGCGCGCCTCCGGATTATCACGGATCTCGGGCGGCATCCAGATTGGAATCTCGGTCAACCGCACGAAGCGTAGGCTTTCCTGGCTGATGGCGGTCCCGGCCCGATGCCTGACTAACTCATGGGTTAAGACACGACTGACATTGAAGAATGCGAAAGTCCAGTTGGCGTGCTCCAGGACGCTGCCATGTTTTATGCTCAGGATATTCTGCAGGTAGGCACGGCTTCCCTCCCGAACCTTGGTGACATTGGGATTGAGACCGGGTTCAAAGGAACGATAGCAGGCGCGCCCCGCCACCTCGATCAGTTGCTCGGCTGCTGAGGGCGCATCGGTCGTCCACCCGGAGGCGCCCACAGCCTGTAGATAAGCGGCGAGTCCATCGGCATCAATTGCCGGTCTAGCCAGGAGAAAAACCTGCGGTTCTACCTGCTTCACGTTGTCCTCCTCGTATGTGAAAAAGCCGGCTGTATCCGCCGTCTCCAAGGTATGATCGTGCAGCGCACAGCTTTTGACTTCCGTCTGATAGCTGTCGCCGAATGCTTACGACACTACCCACGTCTCCCCGGCATGCAGGAGCTTCTCGATGGTACCTTTGCCCTGTCGCTGGATGACGGTGCGGGCTTGCTCGGTCATCAACTCCTCATAGGTCGGCTCGTGGACGGCGCGCAGCACCCCGATCGGCTCCGGGAACCCCGGGGTCGTGAGCCGCGACAACATGAAGTGGTAGCCCTCATCTTGTCGCCTCTCATCGTGAACGAGCAGCCCTGAGGTATTGCCGTCAATCTCGACAACCTCCGGGGACATATCGGGACGCATCCGGATCCCTTTCTTCCGCTCTTTACCGAACACCAACGGCTTGCCGTGTTCCAGGACCAGCAGTCGATCGCTCCGTACGTCCTTATCGGTGACTGATTCCCATGTCCCATCATTGAAGACGTTGCAGTTCTGGTACAGCTCAACGAAGGCCGTACCTTTGTGCTCAGCCGCGCGCCGCAGGACATATTGCAGATGCGGACTATCGATATCGATCGATCGCGCGACGAACGTCGCCGACGCCCCGATGGCCACCGAAAGCGGATTAAATGGGCGATCGAGCGCCCCAAACGGCGTGGACTTGGTCTTCATGCCCTGTTCGCTGGTCGGCGAGGTCTGGCCCTTGGTCAGACCGTAGATACGGTTATTAAAGAGCAGGATCTTCAGGTCAACATTGCGCCGCATCGTATGGATGAGATGGTTGCCGCCGATCGACAGGCCATCGCCGTCGCCGGTGACGACCCATACCATGAGATCGGGGCGTGTGATCTTAATGCCGGTCGCCACCGCCGGTGCCCGTCCATGGATCGAGTGAAACCCGTAGGTGTTCATGTAGTACGGGAACCGTGAGGAGCAGCCGATTCCGGAGACGAAGACAATCTTCTCACGCGGGATGCCCAGTTCCGGCATCACCCGCTGTATGCCGGCCAGGATGGCGTAGTCGCCACAGCCGGGGCACCATCGGACATCCTGGTCCGAGATGAAATCCTTGCGTGTCAGTTTGGGGGCCTGTTGGATGTTGCACTGGGACATCGTTACACCATTTCCGCGTGCGTACAGAGCGCAGCCTGTTCACGCGCGCCTAAAAGTTCTTCCGCCTTCACCACGATTTCTGAGACCTTGAATGGCCTGCCCTGGACCTTATGGAACCCCACCGCGTCAACCAGAAACTGCGCCCGCAGCATCGTGAGCAACTGTCCAAGGTTCATTTCTGCGACCAGCACGCGTTCAAAGTTCGCCAGCACCTGGCCAACGTTGGCCGGCATCGGGTTCAGGTAACGCAGGTGGAGCGCCGACACACGGTGGCCGCGCCCGCGGAGGCTCTTGACTGCCTGCGTGGTCGCTCCGTAGGTTGAGCCCCATCCTACGATGAGCAGATCGCCGGAGGGATCGCCATAGACCGTTGCTTCCGGGATCTCGTGGACGATGCGTGCGATCTTCTCGGCCCGTATTCGGACCATATGTTCGTGGTTCTTTGCTTCGTACGAGACATTCCCGATCACATCCTCCTTCTCAAGACCGCCGATCCGGTGTTCCATGCCCGGTGTTCCGGGGACGACCCACGGACGCGCCAGCGTCTCGGGATTGCGCAGATAGGGGAAGAACCCTTCAGGATCGGTTCGGAACGTCACCGGGATTTTCTGCAGCGATGCGACCTCCGGGAGCTTCCAGGGTTCGGCGCCGTTGGCCAGGTAGCCGTCCGACAGGTAGATCACCGTACACATATGACGTAACGCGATCCGTGCGGCCTCGATGGCCATCCAGAAGCAGTCGCCAGGTGTTGCCGGAGCGATGACGACTGCCGGGCATTCGCCGTTCCGCCCGAAGACTGCCTGGAAGAGGTCGGCCTGCTCGGTTTTCGTGGGAAGACCGGTGGACGGTCCGCCGCGCTGGACGTTGACGATGACCAACGGCAGCTCGGCCATTACCGCCAAGCCGATCGCTTCGCTCTTGAGCGCCATACCCGGACCGGAGGTCGTGGTCACCCCGAGTGCGCCCGCGTACGAGGCCCCAATTGATGCGGTAATCGCGGCGATCTCATCCTCGGCCTGAAATGTCATCACATCGTAGTGCGGATACATCGCCAGGGTGTGCAGAATATCGGAGGCCGGCGTGATCGGGTAGGTTCCACAAAAGAGCGGCAACGACGCAAGTTGCGCCGCCGTGATGAGACCGATTGCCGTGGCTTCGTTGCCGGTGATGTGGCGATAGGTGCCGGGCGCGATGACAGCAGGGGGCACGACGTAGCGGGACGGAAACAGTTCGGCGGTCTCGCCGTAATAGTAACCGGCCCGAAATGCCGTAATGTTGGCTTCCGCAATCTTCGGGTTCTTCTGGAACTTGGCCCGGATGCTCTTTTCCTCGCGCTCCATCGGGTGGTTGTACAGCCAGAACATGAGACCGAGAGCGTAAAAGTTCTTGCAGCGTCCGATCTCTTTGACGGTCAGCCCCATCCCGTCCAGAGCAAGTGCGACCTGCCTGGAGATATCGATCGCAAATACCTGGTAGCCGGAAAGGCTGCCATCTTCAAGCGGGTTAGCTTTATACCCCGCCTTCTCAAGGTTGGATTGAGTAAACGAACCGACATTCGCGATAATGATCCCGCCGCGCGGTAGGTCCGGCAGGTTAATCCGCAGCGCGGCCGGATTCATGACCACCAGGACGTCGGGCTGATCGCCAGGGGTAAATACCTCCTGGCTTGAGAAGTGAACCTGGTAGGCCGATACGCCCGCCAGCGTTCCTGCCGGAGCCCGAATCTCAGCCGGGTAATCCGGGAATGTCGACAGGTTACTCCCTTCCAGCGCAACGCTCTTGGTAAATTCCGTGCCGGTCAGCTGCATCCCGTCGCCTGAATCGCCGGCAAATCGGATAACGACCGTTTCCAGCTCGCTCATCGGTTGGGGCCGGACTACGGGTGTAGACTGCGTGCTCTCAATGTCGCTCATCTAAACCCTTTCATGTTGGATGGGGTTCAATCGTTGACTAACCGCCGTGGAGCCCTCGTGCCGCGAGACCGGGCTCGGGCGGTACATTGAGTACTGCGGCGGGGAACAGCGAGACGATGAATCTGACGACGTCGCGCATCGATACGACGCCTACCGGTCGGCCCTGTCGGTCGAGCACCGGGATATGACGGTAGCCGCCGATATGCATCTTGTTGAGGGCGTAGGCGATGCCGTCATCTATCCCCATGGTCTCAGGATTCGGCGTCATAATCTCTCCGATGGGGCTGTCCAGGTCGAGCTGGCCGACTACCTTCTTCAGGAGGTCGCGCTCCGTGAAGATTCCGATAAGCCGGTCGCCTTCCATCACCAGCACACAGCCGACGTGAGCGTCGTTCATTGCCGTCGTCGCATCCCGCACAGTGGTAGCAGACTGAATACAAATCGGCTCCCGAAATCCCAATCCTCGGATCGGTTCCGTCAAGATGGCGCAACAAAGCTTCTCAGCGTCTTCGTCTGCCTCAACATCGTCGTATGCGTCCTCAAATTCGCTTGCTGCGATACCCATAATGCTCAGCCTCCAGATCTTGGCATCAGAGTACTCCAAGACGCTAGACCTTCTCCCCTTCACCTCACCCTTTCAGCGTATCTTATTGTTATCTTAACGATAGTATCGCTTTACCCCTAAGTCAAGCAAAAGCCGGGGATGGGTAAGGAGGCTAACTCCCAACCTCGCACCGTGTAACTCTTACGAGTTGCTGCTTCGATCTTGCGTGCATATCCGTGAAGAGTAGATCGAGTTGTCGTAAAACGCGCTCCAGAATATTACTACAACAGGTTCTTAAGAATCAGTAAGTTGATCACGATGAACGGTGAGCCTCCCAGGTTTGGTATGGTGTTTGCGGATTGATTAGTTTTGACGAGGAATTTGATGAAAAATGGTATTGACTCCTGGGGATGGTGGCATATGTCTAAATATATGAATAGTTACTACCGTCCCAACGTTGTTGAAAACGCCTAATTCGCGATCGTCGATAGTTGATCCTTTTAGGTACCGATTCGTGCATGTGTTTGAAATCGGTAACACCTTGACGTGGCCTCAATGCCGCGCCAAACAAGAGTTAGTACTCAGAGCATAAAATAGCTTGCCTCCCCCTTTAGCGAAGGGAGAAGTTGCTGGAGATGTTGTGCAAGAGTGCAATCTAGTTAATGCTCCCCGTAATATGGACGATTTATGTATAACAACGTTGGGATACTGCTGACAAAAAGTATGTAATTCATGCCGACTGTCGTGTCGGCAGACGCAGGGTAAGAGCTGAACAATCGAGAGTTCGGTGACGAGGGCGGTGTGTTCGGGCTTGGCATGGGTGTTGCTCTAGTATTTTCCGAAACTACAAGTTGGGCGACGAGGAGGGAATGAGATGAGACGGCCTAGGGTGATCTGGATATCTGTCGTGGGACTACTTCTGATCGCATTCGCAGGCTCGCGCATCCTCGAATCAGCCGAACCGGCACACCAACTCCTGACTGGTCAATTGTGGCAAACCATGTCACCGGATGCCAAGGTGGCTTTTGTGTGGGGAATCGGGAGCCTCGTGGAGTATGAGCGTGCGCAGGTCGGTGCCTCATCGATGGGCACAAAGAGTTTTATTCCGTTTCTTGTCAAAGGACTGAAAGGAAAATCGATTGATGAGGTCGTCCGTCTGATCGATACGTACTACCAGGCTCACCCGGACCAGATTCAGCGGCCGGTGTTGGACGTCATCTTTCAGGCAGTCGTGCTGCCAACATTGACGGTGGAAACTGAAGGAGGGATGGCAAAGTGAGACGAATCTTAGCATTCACCCTCGGCTTGATCCTAGTGGTCACCGTTGGGTGCGCAAACATGACATCGAAGGAGCAGCGAGCGTTGAGCGGCGGCGCGATAGGAGCCGCAGGCGGAGCATTGCTGGGCGCGATCGTTGGTGGGAGTCCAGCCATCGGCGCGGGCGTCGGTGGTGCAGTTGGTGCAGCAGCCGGAGCCCTCTGGGAAGACATCACCAGGACTACGAGCGGTGGCCAGAAATCGAAGTCTAGGTAGGGACGGTACTGATTAAGAAAACTCCTGGGCTGTGGGGAATAAAACCTTTCTTAACGCCCAAATGCGGTTTCTCGCTTCACATCCGCGCAGTAGAGTGAAGTAGCTCCCTTCTTAGGCGTAACGGAGCGGAGGTTAAAGGCTGTAGGGGCACGGCCGGCTCGGCCTGCTTCGGGAGAGCCTACGCTAAGCCAGGTCGATCCACTGTGGAGAGGCCGTGCCCCTCCGCGGACCGCTGATTGCTATTTACGAAGGAAAGTGGGAGGAGTGGATATGCATACAACAACCGATCGTCTCTGGGGCATTATCCTTGCCGGCGGTGAGGGGCGCCGGCTTCAGCGCTTCATCCGACTGCACTGGGGCTCAAAGCGCCCGAAACAGTACTGCACCCTCATCGGCGGCCAGTCGATGCTCCGTCACACGCTCGCCCGGGCCGAGCGAATCATCCCGCCCGAACGCCTTCTCACCATCGTGACCCGACGCCATCTGGGCTACGCCCGTGAGGAGCTGTATGATCGCCCGCCGGCCACCGTCATCATCCAGCCCTGCAACCGGGAGACAGGCCCTGGCATCCTGCTGCCGCTACTCCACATCCACCAGCGCGATCCGGATGCGATTGTCGCCCTCTTGCCTTCGGACCACTTCATTGTCGAGGAGGAGCGGTTCATGGCGGCTGTGGAGGGGGCTGCTTCCTTCGTCACGTCGTCCTCCAGGTATCTCGTCCTGCTAGGGGTCGAACCCGATCGGCCAGAAACCGAGTACGGTTGGATCGAGGCTGGGGACGGGCTGGAGCACCACTGGGGAGGAGATCTCTACCGCGTAAAGTCGTTTTGGGAGAAGCCACACGTCAAAACAGCCAAGGCACTCTACCGCAACGGGTGTCTGTGGAATACGCTGGTCCTTGTCGGCCGAGCCTGGATGCTTATGATGCTGTTTCAAACACTGACGCCGGAGCTTTATGTCCGCTTACAACGGATCCGGCCCGTGCTTGGTGGGCGCGGAGAGGCCGAGGCTCTCAAGGACATCTACAGATGGCTTCCCTCGGTGAACTTCTCGCGGGCGATTCTGGCGCGGAGCGCCCACTGCCTCGGAGTTCTCAGGGTGAAGGGGGTGTATTGGAGCGATTGGGGAAATCCGGAGCAGGTCCGAATGGACGTCGCCCGCTTTGCTCCTGGAAGCGATCATGAAACCAGTCTGAGCGGGAATGGCCTCTCACTCAGCGCTGGGCGAAGACCCTGAGCACTTTCCTGCCGGGGTCATGCAGCGCTATGCTGTTCCTGGGTATCTCCGCGGCAAGTAGATTGGTTTGAAGCTATGGTATAATGACACCAAAAGAACATTCGGGTGATGCGCATGGCTGATGCCTGTTTCGCCGATGAGATCTTTGACGGCATCCCGCGAGTCCTTCCTGTCAATAAAAGGGTGCCGGTAGCTACCTACCGCCTTCAATTTCAACCGGTCTTCACCTTCGATGATGCCAAGCAGTTGGTGCCCTATCTCCATGAATTAGGGATCAGTGACTGCTACGTCTCACCCATCCTTCAGGCAGCTTCCAGTAACTTGCACGGATATGACATTTCTCACCACAATCTCTTGAACCCGGAACTTGGCGCAGAGAGAGGGTTCAATGAGTTTGTGCGGGAGCTGAAGAGGTATGGGATGGGCCTGATCCTCGATTGGGTGCCCAATCACATGGGGATTTCGGGCAATACCAATGCCTGGTGGCTGGATGTTCTGGAAAATGGTCCCAGCTCTCCGCACGCGCGGCTTTTTGACATCGACTGGACCCCGGTGAAGGCCGAGCTGACGAACAGGGTGTTGCTTCCCATCCTTGGCGATCAATACGGCAAGGTCCTGGAGAATCAGGAACTCCTCTTAGCCTTTCAGGAGGGGGCGTTCTCTGTGTGGTATCAACATCGAAGATTGCCGATAGATCCCGGCCAGTACATCCAGATCCTCCAACATCGCTTCGATCCGCTCGCCAATCTTCTTGATGGAGAAAACGTCTACTTCCTGGAACTCCAAAGCATCATCACGGCGCTAGGCCATTTGCCTTCCACAACGGACACCGATCCCGAGAAGGTCATCGAGAGGCAGCGCGAAAAAGAAATCATCAAAAAACGACTCGCCAAGCTTTCCAATGAATGTGAAGATGTGAGGCGATTCATTGAGGAGAATGTCAGAATCTTCAATGGAAAAAAGGAGGATCCCCGAAGCTTTGATCTGTTAGACACCCTTCTGGCTGCTCAGGTCTACCGTGTGGCCTTCTGGCGTGTCGCCGGCGAGGAGATCAACTATCGCCGATTCTTCGACATCAATGAGCTTGCCGCTATCAGAATGGAAAACCCCGATGTGTTTCACGCGACCCATACCCTGATCTTTCGGCTGATTGGTGACGGGAAGGTCACTGGTCTCAGAATCGACCACCCCGATGGTCTGTACGAACCTACTGAGTATTTCCGTCGATTGCAGCGCGGCGTGTTTCTAGCGGCATGTCGATATCTTTTTGAGTCCAGCCTGCAATCCAAGGGGAGCGACTGGAAGACGGCAGAAGAACAACTGCTGAAGCGGTATGATGAGGAGTTCGCGAAAGATCCTCAGTCGCCCCTCAGGCGCGCTTTCTACATCATCGCCGAGAAGATCCTGACGAGGGGAGAAAGGCTCCCGGACAGTTGGGCCGTTGATGGGACTACCGGTTACGACTTTCTGAACCAACTGAACGGTATCTTCGTGGACGGCTCTAATGGAAAGAGCCTCGAAGATGTCTATAGCAGGTTTACAAATCTGAAAATAAATGTTCAGCATCTCGCCTACGAAAAAAAGAAGCTTATCATGCAGGCCTCTATGTCGAGCGAGATCAACGTGCTCGGGCATCAACTGAACCGGATTTCCGAAAAGAACCGGTTGTCCAGAGACTTCACGCTGTACAGCCTCACCGATGCGCTGCGAGAGATTATTGCCTGCTTCCCCGTCTACAGAACCTATGTCTGCCCAGGTGACGTGAGTATCTCCGATGGAGATCGTATCTCGATCTATCGCGCTGTGGCGAAGGCTAAAAGGCGTAATCCCACAACTAATGTCTCTATATTCGACTTCATTCGCGATATCCTCTGCTTGAGGTTCCCCGAGTACCTGGGACCGCAAGATCAGCTTGAGGCGAGGGACTTCGTCATGAAATTTCAACAATGCACGGGCCCGGTCATGGCGAAGGGAGTAGAAGACACAGCGTTCTATATCTACAATCGCCTGTTGTCCATCAACGAAGTAGGGGGGGATCCCGAGGAATTCGGGGTGTCGCTCACAGCCTTCCACAAGGGGAATTCGCAGCGGCGCGAGGCGTGGCCCTACTCACTGCTCACGACATCCACTCACGATACCAAGCGCAGCGAAGATGTTCGGGCCAGGATCAATGTCCTTTCCGAGATCCCGAGTGAGTGGAAGGCCTGTCTTAGCCGGTGGCGCAAGCTCAACAAGAAGAAGAAACTCCTTGTCGATGATCAACTGGTGCCGGATCGTAACGACGAGTATCTGCTGTACCAGAGCCTCCTCGGCGCATGGCCCCTCGAGCCGATGGACCAGATGGCCTACAGAGCGTTTAAGGAGCGGATCCATGGTTACATGGAGAAAGCCACCAAAGAGGCAAAGGTCAATACAAGCTGGGTCAATCCCAGCAAGGCGTATGATGATGCGGTTCGGACCTTTGCCGACTCGATCCTGGACGACTCTCAACCCAATCCGTTCCTTGACGATTTTACGTTGTTTCAGCGGCGGGTTGCGACCTACGGGATCTATAACTCCATCAGCCAGCTTTTCCTCAAGTTGACATCCCCAGGGATTGCAGACATCTATCAGGGAAACGAGATCTGGGATTTTAGCCTCGTCGATCCCGATAACCGCAGGCTGGTTGATTACGAGGTTCGGCGACTGATGCTGAAGACCCTGAAAGACCGAATTTCAAGGCCGGATAGGGATCTTGTCGGACTGGCCCGAGAGTTCCTCAAGAATAAGGAGGATGGCAGGATCAAGCTCTTTGTCACGTACCTGACGCTACACTACCGCAGAGATCATCCAGCATTGTTTCTCGAAGGGGCCTATCTGCCCTGTGAAGGCCGCGGAAGCAAGAAGGACCATATCTGTGCTTTTGCACGGAAGAGCGGCGAGCAGTTTGTTCTCATCGTTGTGCCCAGGCTCTTTATAAGGCTCCTTCAACCTACAACAGCGGAGATCATAAGCCGGGTGCCTCGGATGATCGCCACGACGTTCTTTTCAGGATTCTCTCAGACCCCGGAAGAATTGCCGATCGGCGACGGGGTATGGGGTGATTCTACGGTAGTGCTTCCAGATGGGAGGGCCGATCAGCGCTATTGCAATGTCCTGACCGGAGAAGCTGTAGCAGCCCTTAAACACGACGGAGAGGTCGTGCTGCCGCTGAGTCGGGTATTCGCGAGCTTTCCAGTAGCTCTCTTGGAGCGTTCTATGTGAGCGGCCCGTCAGCAAGTCTGGCGAGGTGAACACTGGCGGAACGGACGCAAGCAGCATGAAGATCATGCCGGGCAGGCCATACCCCCTGGGCGCGACCTGGGATGGCGCGGGGGTGAATTTCTCTCTCTTTTCGGAGCATGCCACCAAGGTGGAACTGTGTCTCTTTGACGGACCTGAAGGCAAGATCGAGCGTGAGCGGATCCCTTTGCCGGAGCAAACCCACCAGGTCTGGCATCTCTATCTTCCGGAGATCCGGCCGGGACAGCTTTACGGCTACCGCGTTCATGGAGCCTATGAGCCTCGGGCCGGCCATCGATTCAACCCAGCCAAGCTTCTCATCGATCCCTACGCCAAAGCGATTTCCGGCACCGCGACCGTGAGCGATGAGATGTTCGGCTACACGGTCGGCGATCCTGCAGAAGATTTATCACGGGACGATCAAGACAGCGCCGAGTGCATGCCAAAATGTGTGGTGATCGATCCCGCCTTTACCTGGGGAGATGACCGGCCCCCTCGGACTCCCTGGCACCGGACGATCATCTATGAGGTTCACGTAAAAGGATTTACGGTACACCACCCTCAGGTTCCAAAGGTGCAGCGTGGCACCTACGCGGGACTCGCTTCCCCTGCTGCCATTGACTACCTGCGTAAACTCGGGATCACCGCCGTGGAATTGATGCCTGTCCATCATTGTGTGACGGATAAGCCTCTTGTCGATCGGGGACTCACCAATTATTGGGGGTATAACTCAATCGGCTACTTCGCTCCGGATGTACGGTATTCGAGTTCCGGACGGCTTGGTGGACAAGCGGCTGAGTTCAAAACGATGGTGAAGACGCTGCACGATGCCGGGATCGAGGTGATCCTGGACGTGGTCTACAACCATACCGCCGAGGGCAATCATTTGGGCCCCTCCCTTTCCCTGAGGGGGATCGATAATGCAGCCTATTACCGGCTTGTACCGGATGAGCCTCGCTATTACATCGATGTGACCGGCTGTGGCAACACGTTGAACATGACTCACCCCTCTACCCTCCGGCTCATCATGGACAGCCTTCGGTACTGGGTCCTCGATATGCACGTGGACGGATTCCGCTTCGACTTGGCATCAGCTCTCGCCAGGGAGCTGTATGCGGTGGATCGACTCAGCGCCTTCTTCGACATCATCCACCAGGATCCGGTTCTTTCCCAGATCAAGCTGATCGCTGAGCCATGGGACCTGGGGGAGGGCGGCTACCAGGTGGGCAACTTTCCGGTTCTGTGGGCCGAGTGGAACGTCAGGTACCGCGACACCGTCCGACGCTATTGGCGGGGCGACGAGGGGCAGGTGGGCGATCTGGCCTACCGGTTGACGGGCAGCAGCGATCTCTACGAACCGAGCGGTCGCAGCCCGAGTGCGAGCATCAACTTTGTCACCTGTCACGACGGCTTCGCGCTTCATGATCTCGTGAGTTATGACGACAAGCACAACGAGGCGAATGGTGAAGAGAACCGGGATGGTCAGAACGAGAACCTGAGCTGGAACTACGGAGTCGAGGGGCCTTCCGACGATCCGGAGATCATGCACCTTCGGGAGCAACAGAAGCGCAACTTCCTGGCTACCCTGTTGCTCTCCCAGGGCGTGCCGATGATCTGTGGAGGCGACGAGATCGGTCGCACGCAGCACGGCAACAACAACGCTTATTGTCAGGACAATGAGTTGAGCTGGTTCGACTGGACGCTCGACCAGCGAGCCCGGGATCTCTTGAGCTTCAGTCGCTACACCATCGAGTTGTTGCAGAATCACCCGGTGCTTCGCAGGCGCCGATTCTTTCTGGGACGCCGCATCCGAGGCTCCGAGGTTAAAGATCTCTCCTGGTTTCGATCCGATGGTAAGGAGATGAGCGATGAAGACTGGAAGGACAGCCCCCTCAAGCCATTCGGTCTCCGGCTGGCAGGCGACGCCATCGATGAGGTGGATTCACAAGGAGAACGAATCGTTGATGACACACTGCTCATCCTCCTGAATGCGCATAAGGACGTCATCCCGTTCATCCTGCCGGCCCACCGGACCGGGGTTCGGTGGGAATTAATCCTGGATACGCAACAACCGAACGGTTGCCGGAAGCACCGGTTGCTCAAAGGGGGGGAGGCGTTTGATCTGGAGGGACGCTCGCTCGCGCTGCTGCGACTCAAGCGGAAACAGTAAGTCTGCCAAGGGCGGGAAGTTGGCTGCGGAAGGATATTGGCCATGATTGGTGCTGATCGATCAATCTGGAGTCTCTCCATGGGCGCAACGCGGCTGGCCGACGGTGCAGCGTCATTTCAGGTCTGGGCGCCTCGGTGTGAGCGGATCGACCTGCTCCTTGAGTCGTGCGCGAATCCTCGGCGAGTCGAGATGGACCGCGGCGAAGACAGGGTCTTCAAGGTGACACTGGAGGACGCACCTGTAGGGTGCCGGTACATGTACCTGCTGCATGGGGCGATAAAGCGACCGGACCCGGTCTCGCGGTACCAGCCTGAAGGCGTCCACGGTCCATCGGAACTCGTCGATCCCCGGGGGTATCCCTGGGGGGATCAGGCCTGGCGCGGTCTGACTATGAAGGAACTGATCATGTATGAGCTTCATGTGGGGACGTTCACGACGGAGGGGACCTTTGCCGCAGTGATCTCTTACTTGCCTTACCTGTGTGAAGAGCTCGGGATCACGGCCGTGGAACTGATGCCGGTGGTGGAGTTCCCGGGACGACGCGGTTGGGGCTATGACGGCGTCCATTTGTACGCCCCGCACTCCGGATATGGTGGCCCCGATAGCCTGAAAACACTTGTTGACGCCTGTCACCGGACTGGGTTGGCGGTTGTGCTCGACGTGGTCTACAACCATCTTGGACCCGAAGGCAACTATCTTCGCGAGTTCGGCCCGTACTTCACCAACCGACACAGGACCCCGTGGGGGGACGCCGTCAACTTTGATGGCGAAGATGCGGCAATGGTCCGCCGGTATATCATTGAGAACGCGTTATACTGGATCACCGAATACCACGTCGATGCGCTTCGTCTCGATGCGATCCATGGGATCGTCGATGAGAGTCCCGTCCATATTCTCAAAGAGCTGAATGACGCGGTCCAGGCACAAGCCAACTTGCTTGGCCGCACCGTCCCGGTCATCGCAGAGAGTAATCTCAACGATGCGAAAGTCATTACGGCGGTCGATGAAGGGGGGTACGGGCTGGCCGGACAGTGGAACGAGGATTTCCACCATTCCGTCCATGCCTACCTCACGGGTGAACGTGACGGCTACTACGTTGACTTTGGGCGACTCGAGGATATCTCCAAGGCGCTCTCTCACGGCTTTGTGTACGAGGGTCAGTATTCGGCGTTCCGCAGACGACCCCATGGCACACGCGCTCGCCATGTGCCGGGGGATCGCTTCATTGCCTTCGTACAAAATCACGATCAGGTTGGTAATCGAGCGATGGGTGAGCGGCTGGTCGCCCTGACGTCGCTCGAGGCGCTGAAGCTGGCCGCGGCGTTCGTCCTCTGGTCTCCGTATGTGCCTCTGCTGTTTATGGGGGAGGAGTACGGCGAGCCCGCCCCATTTTTCTACTTCACGAGCTTTTCTGATGGCGCGCTGGCGGAGGCCGTGCGGAAGGGACGCAGGGAAGAATTCGCGACATTTACGTGGAAGGCCGACGTGCCTGATCCTCAAGACCCCGGGACATTCCAGGCGTCCACGCTGCATCTGCGACTCAAGAGCGAGCCAAAGCACCGCGAGCTGCTTGCCTTCTATAGAGCGTTGATCCATCTAAGGAAGACCCACCCTTCCCTGGGCTCCGTCGAGCGGAAGTATCAGATCGTTCGCACCTTGAGCGGCGATGAAGTGCTTTTCATCTATCGCGCGATACCGCAGGGAGAAGAGAGCGTTGCCGTTTTTCATTTTGGTGCTGAGCCGAGAAAGGCAACAATTCCCATTCCTCGGGGACGGTGGCTCACCTTACTGGATAGCGCAGCCAAGGAGTGGGGCGGACCGGAGGGATGCATGAGCCCACGGGAAGCAATCGAGTCAAGCGGAGTGCTGGAGGTTGGTGTTCGCCCATATCACGTCCTTGGTTTCCTTCGCGATCTTGCGGTGTGCAGCGACCCACCGGAGAAAAGAACAGAAAAGGATAGCGTGAATGCGGGAGCGTGCTGAGGTACCGTTTGCGTTTTGCGGCTGCGTCGAACTGCGGCGGATGCTGGGACTGAAGGCAAAGACCGAACAGGAGCTGGCGGATCTCCTGAGGCAGGTTCCCCTTGATTCGGTCTACTACCATACGCACAGCCCCTTGCTGCGGCACCGATATAGGGCCGGGGTGTACTCTAACGACTTCGCCACCTGGGCGGCTGTCGAGGTCCGCGATCTGGTTCTGGGCGAGCGCCTTGCAGTCGTAGATCCCCTTAGTTTCGACTCGCTGTCCAGTTTGAGGGAAGAGATCGTCTCCGTGATCGACAATCACCTGGCGAGCATAACGGTCGTTCCTCGTGTTGTCTATGGCGAGCCATTCGAATTTATTGAGTCCACAATTATAGGGGTGCCGACCGGACTCGAGACGTACACCCTTGAGGAATTTGTACAGGCCCTGAACGAAATAGACGATACGACTATTTACTATCATGCCATTGAGACCAGGGTGCGTCTGAAGCCTGCCCGAACGCATTTCTCCGCCTGGCTAAGGGATCGCCTCAACTTACCGTTATTGGCCGCTAGAGTACAGGCCCTGGACCCGTACGCCGTGGGCCTGGAACGGATACGGACCCAGATGCTAGCTTACTGTGGGCAGGTGTTGAGTCTAGGACGGGACTTATGAATACCGTAAGCCTTGACGACTATCGAGGAGTCACCCCTAAAGGGACTCTGCAGTTCCTGCGATGTCTCGCAGAGCGCGTGCGAGGTAGACGATTCCTCCACGTCAACTCCACCCGATACGGCGGCGGGGTGGCCGAGATCCTTCATCGGCTGGTGCCGATCATGACCGACGTTGGGGTGGATGCCCACTGGGAAGTGATCAAAGGGGACCCTGCTTTCTTCTCTGTCACTAAGGCTCTTCACAACGCTCTCCAGGGGCGGGAAGAATTGATCACAAAAGCGATGCTCAGCCACTACGTGGACACCAATCGAGAAAACGCACGAAACCTGTCGCTTGAAGGGGACCTAGTGCTGATACACGATCCTCAACCTGCGCCGCTTATCAACCACCGCCCTGCAGAAGGGAAGTGGGTGTGGCGTTGTCATATCGATCTATCGCATCCCCAGCGACAGACCTGGCGTCACCTCAGGAAGTACGTGGCCAAATACGATGGAGCTATCTTCTCGTTACCAAAATTCTCGCAACAGATTCCGATCCCGCAGTTCCTCGTGTACCCGTCTATTGACCCGCTCAGCGACAAAAATCGGGAACTAAGCCAGGAAGAGATGGACGGGATTCTGATGCGATTGGACATCTCGAGGGACAAGCCGATCCTTCTGCAGGTATCCCGGTTCGACCGGTTCAAGGACCCCATCGGAGTGATCAAGGCCTACCGCTTGGTTAAAAAACACTATGACTGTCGTCTGATACTGGCAGGCGGAAAAGCCCAGGATGATCCAGAGGGAGAAGAGGTGCTGGCGGACGTTCGCGAGGAGGCAGGCCATGATCCGGATATTCATGTTCTGGAGCTATCACCAGACTCTCACGTGGAGATTAATGCGCTCCAACGGGCAGCCACCATCGTCCTGCAAAAATCTCTTCGGGAAGGGTTCGGCCTCACAGTGGCTGAGGCCATGTGGAAAGGGAAGCCGGTCATTGGTGGGGCAGCCGGCGGGATCACTGTCCAGGTGATCCATGACGTGACCGGGTACACGGTGAACTCGGTGGAAGGGGCGGCGTTTCGTATTCGGTACTTGCTGGAGAATCCGGACCTGATCGCCAAGATGGGCGAGGCCGGGCGGGAGTATGTGCGTCGGGAATTTCTGATCACACGGCACTTGACTGACTACCTGACCCTGCTAACCCGCCTCACCGAATAAGCAGGGTAGAGGCGTTCAGGGCTCCCGCATTCGAAGGGCATCCGCTCCGTCATCCTGTCAGATCTGATGATACTTCCGACACCCTTGGCAAGGTCGCGTCTGGGAAATCCGTCGAATCCTCCAATAGTGTACAATTGTTGGAATGACGAGATAGACGTCGGATCAAGCCGTAGGCCAACAAGGGATGGGGATGGGCTTTTAGGCTGAACGACGTCTTGAGGTTGTGAACACCTCTGGGTGGCGTACTTGCTGGAAGTAGTGGTAGGTAGTAGATTCGAACCCTAGACCTGGTTTGCTGTTGACAGTCCGCAGAGGTCTACTATAGTCTATTTAATAGAGGGCAGATTGCATAGGTGAGGGAGGAGCGTGGTTCGCCGCATGTTAAGCGGGTCAGAGTGAGGTGGAGAGCAAACAGGTCGTTGAGCTGATCGTTGATGGTACGCCGGCGCAGGTTCCCGCGGGGACGTCGATTCTCGAGGCGGTGTTGCGGGCGGGCGGCGAGATTCCGCATTTTTGCTATCACCCAAAGCTTTGCGTGGTAGGCAGTTGCCGAATGTGTCAGGTGGAGGTGCAGGGAGTTCCAAAACTGGTGATCTCGTGCGCGACTCCCGTTGCGGATGGGATGGAGGTGTTCACGGCCTCCGAGCGCGTGAAGAAGGCCAGAAATGCGGTGCTCGAGTTTCTATTGTTGAACCACCCACTGGACTGCCCCGTGTGCGATAAGGGTGGAGAATGTCCGCTTCAGGACTACACGCTCAGATTCGGCCCAGGCGAAAGCCGCTTCGTCGAACCGAAGATCCATCGGATCAAACACCAGCCGATCGGCCCATTTGTCATCTTTGACGCGGAGCGGTGCATTTTGTGTACGCGCTGTGTCCGATTTTGCCGGGACGTGACGGGCACCTCAGAGCTGGGCGTGTTCGGCCGTGGCGATCGATCCGAGATCGGCCTCTTTCCCGGTCAGAGCTTGGAGAACGGCTACTCGGGAAATGTGATCGATCTTTGCCCGGTAGGGGCGCTGACAAGCCGGGACTATCGTTTTCAGGCAAGGCCGTGGGACCTGATCACGCGGGTTCCGTCAATATGTGGGCTATGCAGCGCCGGCTGCAACATCACGGTTGATGTTCGACATAAAGGGCAGGGTCCACAGATCCTCCGCATCCGCCCCAGAGTAAACAACGAGGTCAACGGGCACTGGATCTGCGACGAAGGCCGCTTTGGGTTTCATTTTGCTCAGGACCCGGGGCGGATTGGTACGCCATTGATCCGGCGAGATGGCGAGTTGCTGCCGGTAAGTTGGGACGAGACGATTGACCGTATCGCCGACGACCTCGCTCGGATCCTCCGAGAGAAGGGGGCCGAAGCCATTGGCGTCATCGCATCGGCACGGTTGACCAATGAGGAGGCATTCCTGATTCGGCAACTGTTTGGAGATCGACTCGGCATTTCACATATCGATTACCGAGTGAAGCGGTCTCAGGAGCCCGGTGGCGATACGCCGGAAGATCACCTGCTTCGGCGAACCGATAAGTATCCCAACTCGGTCGGGATGCGCGCCCTGGGACTTCTGCCAGGGGTCCACGGGATGGGGACCAGAGAGATGCTCCATGCCGCAACCGAAGGTCGGTTGGCTGCCTTGCTCGTCTTTGAGGAGGACCTGGTGGCTGCCCTATCGGGAGAGTTTGCTGCTGCAGAGTCGCTCAAGAAGCTGGAACTGTTGGTCGTTCACGATTTGTTCTTGACAGCGACGGCAAAACTGGCGCATGTTGTTCTCCCAGGATTGAGCAGTTACGAAAAGGAAGGGACATTCACAAATTGTGCGGGACGGGTTCAGCGCCTCCACCCGGCGTTGGAGCCGTTCGGTCGCACGATTCCGCTCGTTGAGTTCCTTCAGCGTCTCGCATACCGAATGGAACTTCCTCTGATGGAAGGGAATACAGAAGCGGTGTGGAATGAACTCGCCCGCTCGGTTCCGGCATATTCAAACGTGACGTACGAGAGTATCGGTGAGTCAGGAACGCCGTTGACGGATACGCCGCCGGCCAGTTAGCGGCTATCTGGTCCGTCTGGTTTATTTTGTTGAAGAACCAAACAGACGCAATAGACGCAACAGACTCGATAGACATTTTCTGAGCAAGGAGACTACTGATGGGATTGTTTGATAACAGACAAGCCGACCCGAACGTCGTCACAACGACGGTCGAGTGGCTCTTTAACTGGGCACGCAAGTCCTCCCCCTGGCCCATGACCTTCGGTCTGGCCTGCTGCGCAATAGAGATGATGGCTGCCGGCGCCTCCCGCTTCGATCTTGACCGTCTAGGGGCCGGCGTCTTCCGCCCGTCGCCGCGCCAGTCCGACGTCATGATCGTGGCCGGGACCGTCACCGAGAAGATGGCACCCCGCATCAAGACCCTCTACGAGCAGATGCCCGATCCCAAGTGGGTGATTGCCATGGGCGCATGCGCCATCTCCGGCGGCCCCTTCTACTATGATGCCTACCACGTCGTGAAGGGAGTGGATCTGCTGGTTCCGGTCGATGTTTATGTGCCGGGCTGTCCACCTACGCCTGAGGCGCTCATCTTCGGCATTCTGACCCTGCAGGACCAGATTATGCGCGGCGAGCGCGCGAAACCAGGCGGCCGACCTACACTGCCCGAGCCCCTGGCGGCGGCCTGAGGGAGGATACTATGGGAAGCTACTTTTCAGATCTGTTCGGCGGCAGCGTAAGCATCCTTCGTTCTATGAAGGTGACGCTTCGCTACCTCTTTACCCGTGCCATCACTGTCCAGTATCCCGATGAGCAGAGGCCGCAACCGTTGCGCGCGTTGAACCGCCACGTGCTTAGAATCGACGAGACGACCGGACAGCTCAAGTGCACCGCCTGCGAGGCGTGCGCCAGGATCTGTCCCACTCGCTGCATCGAGCTTACCGGGACCGGTAAAGGCAAGAACCGCCGCCCGTCGGCCTTTACCATCGACCACAACCTTTGCATGTACTGCAACCTCTGCGTCGAGGTGTGCCCCTTCGACGCGATCACGATGTGGACGAGGATCGGCGAGCTCAGCTCCGACGTACGCAGCGGCCTGGTCTACGATCTAAAGGCCTTGACGGCGGAGCGCTTCTACCCCTCTCCGATGACCCCTGAAAGACCGCCCGCGCCGGCTCCCGAGCCGGAGCCCGAGAAGGTGGAGGCAGGGGCTGCGGCGCCCCCTTCTTAACATGAGCAGCTCAGCGGAAGACGTCATCATTCTTGGGTCAGGCCCGGCGGGCCTGACCGCGGCTTTGTATACCGCCCGAGCCAATCTGCGTCCCCTTGTCATCGAAGGGAACGAGACTGGCGGGCAGTTGGTTTTGACGACGCTGGTGGAGAACTATCCGGGATACCCGGATGGACTCATGGGGCCGGAGCTGATCTCACGGATGCGACAGCAGGCGGAACGGTTTGGCGCGAGGTTTTTGAAGGGAGATGCGACAGCCGCAGATCTGAGCGGGAGCCCGTTCACCATGATGGTGGACAATGAAGTGCGTCAGACCAGGGCACTGATCGTCGCGACCGGTGCGTCGGCGAATCTGCTGGGGCTTGAATCTGAACGGAAGCTGCTGGGGCATGGCGTCTCGACCTGCGCCACGTGCGACGGGTTCTTTTTCAGAGATCAGCAGGTGGCTGTCGTGGGCGGAGGCGACTCGGCTGTTGAGGAGGCGCTCTTCCTGACGAAGTTCGCGACGAAGGTGACACTGATTCATCGGCGGGACAAGCTCCGGGCGTCGAAGATTATGCAAGAACGAACCTTTGCGAATTCGAAGATCGAGGTCTTGTGGAACCGAAGGGTTGTTGAAATTCTTGACCCGTCGCAAGGGAAGGTGACCGGCGTCACAACCCGGAGTGATGGTTCGTCCTCACTGGAGACACTCGCCTGCGATGGGGTATTCGTTGCGATCGGGCATTCCCCCAATACGAAGCTGTTCTCGGGACAGTTGGAGATGGACGAGCGAGGCTATATTGTCACGAATCACGGGACGATGACCAGCGTTCCCGGTGTCTTTGCTGCCGGCGATGTGCAGGACCATGTCTATAAGCAGGCCGTCACGGCAGCCGGATCGGGGTGTATGGCCGCCCTTGACGCCGAGCGCTACCTGGAGAACCTGTAAGGTGAAGAGGCGAAGATCATGGCAATGAAACCGATGAAGGCGCTCCTCGACCTGGAGGCGGGGATGCGAATCGTCATGGACGCGGCCCAGCCGATAGAGCGGACCGAGCAGGCGACGCTGCTCGAGGCGGTGGGGCGGGTTCTGGCTGAAGAGGTCTGCGCGTCTATGGATGTGCCGCCGTTTACGCGGGCAGCCATGGACGGGTATGCCGTCAGGGCGGAGGATACGTTCGGTGCCGGGAACTTTTCACCCAGGATCCTGGAGCTGATTGAGGTCATTCACGCCGGGGAGTCCGCCTGCCTCAGCGTCCGCTCGGGGAGCTGCATCCAGGTGGCAACGGGTGCCCCGATGCCCGATGGCGCCGATGCCGTTGTGATGGTGGAAGACACGGAGCTCGACGGCGACAAGGTGAGGGTCTACAAGCCTGTCTATCCGCAACAACACGCCTCACCGATGGGCGAGGACATCAAGGCGGGCAGCCTTGTCCTGCAGCGTGGGATGCGTCTGGATCCGAGCAAGATCGGCGTACTGGCGGCCCTCGGGTTCCAAAAGGTTGCGGTCTATCAGAGGCCACTGATTGCGGTGATTCCTTCCGGCAATGAAATCCTCTTAGCCGGAGAGGTACTCAGTCCCGGGAAGATCTATGACATCAACTCTTATACCCTCTCCGCGCTGATCAGCGAGAACGGCGGCATTCCGCACATCTTTCCAATCATGAAGGACACATTGGAGTCGGCGATCTCGACGATCCGAGAGGCCCTCTCGTACGACCTCATCGTCCTGTCCGGTGGCAGCTCTGTGGGCGAGCGGGACATGATGGTCGAGGCGGTGCAGCGGATGGGGGAGGTGAAGTTTCACGGCATCGCCGTTAAGCCGGGAAAACCCACCCTATGCGGCATTGTGGAAGGCCATCTGTTACTCGGGATGCCGGGCTATCCTACGTCATGCCTGACTAACGGGTATGGAATCCTGGCCCCTGCACTCCGGAAGATGGCAAGGCTGGGCCGATCGGCTCCCGCTTCGCTGAAAGCCCCGATGGCTCGCCGGTACACCTCAACGATTGGGCGACATCAATACCTGCCTGTCCGCCTGGATGGCGGGGAGGTCGTCCCGGTCTTCAAAGAGTCTGGCGCCATTACCTCGATGGCTGACGCAGAGGGGTATATTGAGATCCCCGCCAATGTGGACCTCCTCGAGAAGGGAGAAGTGGTGGAGGTTCTTCTGTTTTGACCACCCATCCGGTTGTCCTGAGCGCCATTCCCTGTCAGCACTGTCTGGAGGCGATATCTTCATGGATCTAACGCTTGTCAAGCAACTGGCCATTCCCTCATCCTCGAAGATCATCCTGTTAGTGGCTGATGGGCTGGGAGGTCTGCCGAGGGAGACGGATGGTCGAAGTGAAATGGACGTGGCCAGGCTCCCCAATCTTGACGCTCTTGCAGCTCATTCCCTCTGCGGTCTCCTCGATATGGTGGGTCCCGGGATTATCCCCGGCAGTGGACCGGGGCATCTTGCCCTCTTCGGCTACGATCCTTTTACGTACCAGATCGGACGAGGAGTCCTGGAGGCGTGTGGCATCGACCTGGAACTTCGTTCACACGATGTGGCAAGCCGGGGTAACTTCTGCACACTTGACGAGGAAGGAAGGGTGATAGACCGGCGCGCCGGCCGCATTACGACTGAGACCTGCGAACGGCTGTGTCGTCAGCTCGATCAGATCCGAATCGCGGGGGTGGAGGTCATTGTCAGGCCCGTCAAGGAACATCGGTTTGTCGTCGTGTTTCGAGGAGAGGGACTCTCTGATGCCCTCTCCGATTCCGATCCTCTGGTCACAGGCGAGCGACCCCTTCCTGTGCTGGCCGGTAGCCCTGGCGCGGAACGAACGGCAGGGTTGGTTAATCAGTTCCTGGATCAGGCCCGTGGCGTACTGAAGGATGACAAGCCGGCCAATATGGTCTTGCTCAGGGGCTTTGCCGCGCCGCCAAAGCTCCCTGTATTTCCGGAGTTGCTGCGACTCCGGGCTGTAGCGATCACCTGTTATCCGATGTACCGTGGTCTCGCCAAGCTCGTTGGGATGGAGGCATTACCCTTTTGTGCAGATCTGGATGACGAGCTGCGCGTGTTGTCCCGGAACTACGATCAGCATGACTTCTTCTATGTGCACTTCAAGGGGACCGATCGGGCCGGCGAGGACGGCGACTTTGACGCGAAGGTGGCCGCGCTGGAAGAACTGGATCAACGAATTCCGCAATTCCTTGCGCTGCACCCCGATGTGTTTATCGTGACCGGCGACCATTCGACGCCGGCTATCCTGAAAGGCCATAGCTGGCATCCGGTTCCCTTCCTGCTCTGGTCGCGATGGTCTCGTTCTGCAGGGGTCAGCAGATTCACGGAAAGAGATTGTGCTCAGGGGCCCTTGGGGAGAATGCGGGCAGTCGATCTTATGCCGCTTGCAATGGCTAACGCCTTGAGATTCAAGAAGTTTGGAGCATAAGATGGGGGTACACCGAAGTCACGTGTAGGACAGGTTTGGCTCAGGGGGCTCAAAGAGCCTCGTGAAGCACCACTGTTTCTGTATTCGTCGGTCGTACACCATCGTGGATGACGCCGCAGCGAGGAGGAATGCATGTCAAAAGCCGGCCTGTATTGGCGCCTCCTCCAGGGCGTCGTCGAAAATCCTCGCTACTACTACTTTATCCTGCAAAGGAACGCCTACAGCAAGACTGCCAGACGACTCGCGAAAAACGACATTCCTGAAAATGGAACCTTCTATCCCGTCAAGCTTGATCTACGTATCATCTACGGCTGTAACCTCCGCTGCAAGATGTGCGGCCAGTGGGGCGATACGGGGACCTACTTCAGTTACGATACCGCCAAGCTCCAGCGCAAACTCGATATCGAGGTGATCGAAAGGGTTGTGAAGGAACTCGTACCGCACGGCCTGAGGTACGTCGATATAGAGGGTGGTGAGACGTTCCTCTATCCGCAGATCATCGAGCTCTTTCGGATGCTCAAGCGTCACCATCTCTTTGTAAAGCCCGTCACGAACGGCACGCTCTTGAAAAAATATGCGAGCGAGTTAATCGATACGGGAATCGATGCGATCCATGTCTCGGTCGACGGCGACAAGGAGGCGCACAACTTCGTGCGTCAAGCGGACTGGGCGTACGACAAGATGCTGGAGGGGCTGGAGGCGATCATCGTGGAGCGCGAGCGTCGCAATCGCCATACGCCGCTTGTGCATGTAAGCTTCACCATGACACGCCACAACAAGTCCTCGTCGGTACTTAAGCTCTGTGAGGAGCTGGCTGGAAAAGGGCTACTGGACGTCCTTACCATCAAGTCGAACCCGATTTGGGTACCCACCACCAAGGGCGAAGCCTATAACAAGATTGTTGCGGAATATTTCGGCGCCAACGGTCTGACGAGTTGGATGGGGTTCATCGAGGACTATCGCGATTTCGAGGAGGAGGCGAAGGAGATCGCGGAGGCTATCCGCCGGCTCAAGACCACGAATTACGACTTTTTCGTTCACTACCTCCCGTCGATTCCATTGGCAGAGGTTCCGAAGCTCTACGCGGACTACAACTGGAACCTCGGCCGTACGCACTGCCCGATACCTTACCTTGAGCCGACGATCGATGTTGACGGTCATGTGTACCCGTGCAATCTCTTCGCGGACGAACCGCTCTCGATGGGAAACGTGTACGAGAAGTCGTTTCTCGAGATCTGGTTTGGCGACAGGTATCAGACCTTCAGACGGATGCTGTCGGAGCAAGGTGGGCTTCTGCCGATCTGTAACCGCTGCTGCCAACTCACCGAACATTAAATGCATCAGAAAACGGATACGCGCGGTCCCCGAATCTTCCATATCCTCGTGCCGCTTGCCGGCGTTGTGCTCTTCGGCTACCTGGTGTACAAAGCGGGTCCGGGAGAGCTGTGGGAGGGAGTCGTACGCTTCGGCTTCGGGCTTGTCCTCTTTCTGGCACTGGAGGGGGTGGGTGACGTCATGCGCGCGATGGCGACACGCTACTGTTTCAGCCCGGACAGCCCGAAGGTTCCGCTGCTGAATCTGTTGTACGCGCGTTGCGCTGCGGCGGCGTATAACTTCATCACTCCGACCTCAGGGTTCGGCGGCGAGGTGGTCAAGGTGATGCTCCTGGAAAAATACGTTCCACGCGCCGAGGCGGCGAGAGTGGTCATCATCGATAAGTTTACATACGGTATCGTACAGTTTGGAATGGCCTTTGCCGGATCGGCGGTAGTCTTGTTCTGGACGCCGCTGGACTTCAGCGTAAAGCTTGCGTTTTGGGCTGCAAGCGCGCTCATGTGGGGCGGCTTTATCGGCTTTCTGGTCTTCCAGCGGCAGGGGTGGTTCGGTGGATTTCTCGGCCGCGCCGTAGGGGGTATTGCCGGACGGCAGGCGCGCGAGTGGATCGAGACGCACCTTGCCGAGCTGGACGGGCGGCTACGCAGTCATTATGAGAAGCAGCGAAAGGAGCTGATTCTGTCGATGTTCTGGCACGCCATGGCGTTTACAATGGGGATCGTGCAGGCGGGGATTTTCCTCCGGTTTGTCTTCGGTGTGGACGACTGGACTAAGGCATCTGTGATCTGGTTCTTCGGGAGCTGGTTCGATTGTATTGTTTTCATGGTTCCGGCGGGGCTTGGAACGCAGGAGCTGACACGCGCGCTGATCTTCGAACAGGCGATCGGTTTTACCTTTGCCGAGGGTATAGCATTTTCGATGATCCTGCGAATTAACCAGCTATTCTGGACTGCGGTCGGGCTGGCGACGTACGCGCTGGAGATGACGCTGAGCCGGCGGCGGCCAGGAGGCGCGCCAGTCGGATGAAATCAGGCGCCGTATGCTCGCGCAGAGATTGCCACGACGGCATTGAAATTGACAACTACGTAAGATTTTTTTTAGAATAAAATGAGAATGAGGTTGGATGCGTACAGAACCGGAAGAAAGTGATGAAGCAATAGGATAGCTCAATGACAGTAACTCTTCCCATCTACATGGATCATCTGGCAACGACGCCCGTCGCCCC
The DNA here is from genome assembly GCA_002634395.1 of Candidatus Methylomirabilis sp. Lineage (GTDB taxonomy): Bacteria > Methylomirabilota > Methylomirabilia > Methylomirabilales > Methylomirabilaceae > Methylomirabilis > Methylomirabilis tolerans. Next base: position 20,456 of record NSJM01000012.1, on the reverse strand, counting down.
GGAGGTGTTCGAGGCGATGCGCCCATACTTTTGCGAGCGGTTCGGTAACCCAGCCTCTCGCAGCCACTCTTTTGGCTGGATGGCCGAAGAGGCAGTGGAACAAGCCCGGGCACAGGTTGCGCATGTGCTCGGCTGCAAGGCGGCGGAGATCGTCTGGACGAGCGGCGCTACGGAGGCGAACAACCTTGCCTTAAAAGGGGTAGCTGCCGCCTACCGGGAGAAGGGCCGACACCTCATCACCTCTCGGATCGAGCATCACGCCGTTCTCGACAGTTGCAAGCGACTGGAGCAAGAGGGCTGCCAGGTCACCTACCTCCCCGTGGACAACACAGGACGCATCGATCCGGCCGACGTAGAGCGAGCGATCAGGAAGGACACGGTTCTCATTTCAATCATGGCGGCGAACAACGAAATTGGGACACTGCAACCCATTGCCGAGATCGGCCGCATTGCCAAGCGGCATGGCGTCCTGTTTCATACTGACGCCGCTCAGTACGTGGGCAAGCTTCCGCTGTCGGTAGACGACTGGCAGGTCGATCTTCTCTCGGCGTCGGCGCATAAATGTTATGGCCCCAAAGGGGTAGGCGTGCTGTATGTGCGGATGACGAAGCCTCGCGTCAAGCTTATCCCACAGATGGATGGGGGCGGCCACGAAAAGGGCCGCCGCTCCGGGACGCTCAATGTCCCTGGGTGTGTCGGTTTCGGCGCGGCCTGTGTTCTTGCCGAGCGCGAGCTTCAGACCGAACCTGCGCGACTTTTCACGCTTCGTGAGCGCTTGCGGAATACCCTCTGGTCTGGGCTTGACTACCTGCGCCTCAACGGTCACCCGACCGAGCGCCTTCCCGGCAACCTGAATGTCTCCTTTGAGTTTATCGAGGGAGAGGCGCTGCTCATGGCGCTCAAGGGGATCGCCGTCTCATCCGGTTCTGCGTGCACCAGCGCGACGGTTGAGCCCTCGTATGTTTTGCTGGCGCTCGGCTTGAATAAGGAACTGGCTCATGCGAGCATTCGTTTTGGCCTTGGTCGGTCGAATACGGAAGAAGAGGTTGACCATGTTGGTGCTTGCGTGATAGAAAGCGTAGTTCGCCTTCGGGCGCTTTCACCCTTGTACGAGATGGCGCTGGAGGGCATCGACGTAAAAGGCGCACAATGGAGTTTCCGCGCCTGCTGAGGAGGACAACGCACGAGTCCTTCGAGTCGTGTTAAGTCAGGGCTATTCGTAAGAGGATATGAACGGTTCTATGCGTGAGCGCATGATGCGAACTTTTCGGCGAGGAGCCGAGGCTTCACCTGGAAGCTGTCAATAGAAGGAGATCCTAATGGTTACTCTTACCGAGTCGGCTGCATCGAAAGTGGCTGGCCTGCTCAAGGCGCAGGCGACGCCTGAAGAAGGTCTGCGGGTTCGTGTCGTCGGCGGTGGCTGCTCCGGTCTCTCCTATCAGATGGAGTTTGACCAACCTCAGGCGGCCGATAAAATCTTCGAGACAAACGGTGTCAAGGTCCTGGTGGACCCACAGAGTTACATCTACCTGGCCGGCTCTGAGATCGACTATATCGACAGCCTCCAGGGGGCCGGCTTCAGTTTGAAGAACCCCAACCCAAAGGCGAACTGCGGCTGCTGATCGTCCTTGACGGTGTGGGCTCAGACGAAGTAAGCGCTTCGCTGTCGGTAGTCGGCTGCCAGTAATGTACCGAATGCCCTTACCGAAAGCTTTGAGAGGGTCCGATGAAGGACTGTATTAACGCACAGATAGCTATGGATATGGAATCAGCTATCAACTGTGGAATGAATAAACAGGCGTTCCTTAAACTAGTTGACACCAAAAAATATCAAATATATGGAAGATTTGCATCGGCCTATACTGAGCCGTACGCAAAACTCATGGCCCTCAAGATTGTCAATCTGATTGTTGGGAAATATCATTATATCAATCGGCACACAACGATCGCATCTCGCCCAATAGAACTGATGATTGATCCATCGAATGCATGCCAGTTGGATTGCCCGAATTGCGTTCACTCGTCAAGCCCGCAGGCGAAAGCCGCTAAATATTTCGAATTATACTGGCCGCCCGGAATGCTCTCGTGTGAACAGTATGAGAAAGTCCTCCATCTTTATGGCCCGTTCGCCTTTGGCGCTGTACTCTATAACTATGGAGAGCCTTTATTAAACCCGCAAATCCCAAAATATATTGCAATGGCCAGGCAGTATCTGCTTTTTACCTTATTATCAACAAATCTTTCTCTGGGGAAAATTGATGTCGACGCTCTCGTAACATCGGGCCTCAATCACATGATACTTTCAATTGATGGTGTTACGCAGCAGAGTTATGAAACATACCGCAAGCATGGGAAATTGGACCTGGTTTTTGATAACCTGAGAAAGTTAATTGATACAAAAAAGAAGTTTGGGTTAAAGACGCCGTATCTGGTCTGGCAGTTTTTGACGTTCGAACACAATGTACACGAAGTGGACGATGCCTTGGAACTGGCTGAGAGCATGGGGGTGGATGCAATTCATATTCTTACCCCCAACGATGTCAGTGCGGACGATCCGAGATGTATCCTTGCAAGGTCGTCGAAAGAAGGCTACCACTATTTTACGCCCTATTCTACGCTCGTGGCCAGCGTGTCTGACTCATCATCCGATTTGGCCACTGGCCCGCACATCGATAAGCTTTTCAATGAAAGTTTAGTGGCAAGAATGCGAATGATCGGTGGTATTGATGAAGCGTCCCGTACGGGACCTTCCGGTTGCGGATGGCTTTATAAAAACATCAGCATAGACGGCCTTGGCAGAATTATGCCTTGTTGTGATGCGCCATCTGAATATCGGAATCTAGTTTATGGAGACCTTCAGGACACAAACAATGACTACTGGAATTCTCCCGGCTTTGTACTTTCAAGGTTATCGTTGAGTGACAAACAGGCATTTTTTCGACAGTCACCTGAAAATGCTCCCTATTGCGGGGAATGCCCGTCACCATCTGAGCCACCGCACGATCTGTGGCGAGTAGCACAGAGTTTGCCTTTTCTTGATAAAGAGGAAGTCATTCCAACGATGTGTCGGGAATGGTTGACAAGTTGGCGCCCAGGGCGTTCGTCCGGCACGTTCATGAAATTGTGGGACCGACTCTAAATAATGTCGATCGATAAAAGCATCTTATGCTTACCGGGGCTTCCGGTACGCTCGAGTGGTTCGGCTCCAAGCAAAGGAGATTCAAATTGCTTAAGAGGCCATCCTGTATCTCGGATTCGCCAATATAGTATCTACCGTGTTGCAGAGTGTTCTTTCTAAAAACGAGGGCCGCTGAATGGTCGTACTTTGAGGATACATCGCATGCCTCAGTTGACAGACATCGATACCCCGCCTTCCACGGCAGAAACGGAGGAGTTTGAGAGGGGTCTCCTCCTGACAACCCTAGACAGCCTGGTCAATTGGGCGAGGAAGTCATCGATCTGGCCGGCGAGCTTTGGACTTGCCTGCTGTGCTATTGAGATGATGGCAACGGGCGCGTCGCGTTTCGATCTTGCCCGATTCGGGGCAGAGGTCTTTCGGGGATCGCCACGCCAGTCCGACCTGATGATTGTCGCCGGTCGCGTGAGCCGCAAGATGGCCCCGGTTCTCAGAAGGATCTACGATCAGATGCCTGAGCCGAAGTGGGTGATCGCCATGGGCGCGTGTGCCTCCTGCGGCGGAATCTTCAACACCTATACCATCGTTCAGGGCGTAGATCAGGTCGTTCCGGTGGATGTCTACGTTCCAGGCTGTCCGCCTAGGCCGGAGCAACTCATCCACGGAATCATGCTGTTGCAGGAAAAGATCGCCAGGGAGCGGCCGAGCAAGCAGGGCCTCTTTCACCTCCCCTGGCAGAGGACGACATAGGAAGTCGTGCGAGGCGTGTGACGAGTGGTCATGATGATTGCCGAGATCTTCAAGGGAATGGCGACGACGTTCAAGCATATCTTTCGGAAGCCGGTGACGGTTTCCTATCCGGAAGAGCGGCTTCCGCTTGCGCCTCGCTACCGTGGCTTGCACATGCTTGTGGTGGGCGATGACGGGATGGAGCGGTGCGTGGGCTGCGAACTGTGCGCCGTCGCCTGTCCCGCCGATGCGATCTATATTGAGGCAGCCGAGAACACCGAGCAAGAGCGCCATTCGAGTGGTGAGCGCTATGCGAAGGTGTACAAGATCCACATGTTACGCTGCATCTTTTGCGGCTACTGTGAAGAAGCCTGTCCTGAGGAGGCAATTGTGTTGGGTAAACAGTACGAGCTTGCCTCCTACAACAGAGATGGCTTCGTGTACGGAAAGGAGCGTCTGATGACGCCACTGACAGAGGCGCTAAAGCAGCGGCCAGACCTTCACCCTGACTGGTAGCTGAGTCACAGCGAATGGGGGGGGGAGTGAAGTCAGTGCGGCGGCATGGCGTCCATAGCCGGAAGTGGTGTGTACCTGGACTTGAGGAGGGGGGTGTCGCTATTCTTGGCGGCAGACATTTGTGTGAAGAGTTCGACAAACCAACGGAGGGAGGGCAGGGTGATCAGGTGTGAAACGTTTACGGTGGAGACGGAGGATCGACTCCAGTTTATGGACTTGACAAAACGTGTGCGGGATTTGCTTCAGCGATATGAGGTCAAGCAGGGGTTGATTATCCTCAACTCTCTTCACACGACGACTGCATTGTTTATTAATGAGTGGCAGGAAGCCTTGCTCCATGACATTCAGATTCTGCTGGACCGCCTGGTCAATAAGCAGGATGGCTATCGTCACAACGACCCTTCGTACTCTGATTGTGATCGGAGCAATGCCGATTCACACCTTCGATCCCTTCTGCTCGGCCGGCATCTTTCGATTCCGGTGATAGATGGGGAGATGAGCCTTGGAACCTTTGGGTCTATTATCTTTGCTGAGTTGGACGGACCGAGGGAGCGACAGATCCAACTTCAGGTGCTGGCCGAGTAAGGGAGTTGGCGTCAGAGCCCCGCAATGTGGCGAGGGGATGAACGCGACCGACTCTGGAATTATTGAATTTGAGGAAGGCTGGCATTCTCCCAGGGGACGGGCTATACGCGAGGTCGTCTTTGGAGTGCACGATGGTCTCATTACGACGATCGGTTTTCTGTCAGGGGTCAGTGCCGCAAGCGCCGGCTGGCGCGTAATCGTTGTTGCCGGCTTGGCGGAGGCCTTTGCTCAGACGCTTTCGATGGGATTCGGGGCCTATCTGTCCAGTAAATCGGAACGGGAGTTTTACCAGCGAGAGATTGCTCGGGAACGATTGGAAATTGAGACAACGCCGGAGAAGGAGCGCGATGAGATGCGCCAGATCTACCGGAGCAAGGGTTTTTCCACGGATGAGATTGAAATGGTAGTCGCGCGCGTGACTGCGAACAAGGAGCTGTGGCTGAAGACGATGATGATGGAGGAGTTGGGGCTGATTGAGGAGCGATTCGACAACCCGCTGAGGGTCGGATTGCTGATGGGGGCTTCCTCTTTTGTCGGGGCCTTTCTCCCGATCCTTCCATACTTTTTTCTCGACCTCAGGTGGGCGTTTACGGCTTCGGTCGCCTTGGCCGTGGTGGTCCTCTTTGTTACGGGGGCGGGCAAAACGTTTCTGACAAGAAAAGCCTGGTGGAGGAGCGGGATCGAAATGGTGGGGATCGGGCTCTTGGTCACGGTGTTGGGTTACGGTATTGGGCGCGTCCTGGGCGCTCTCTGGCGCTAAGATGACTGTGCATCGGATCGTTCGATACCGTGGGGGATCGTTCGAAACGGTAGAGATCCCAGTGGTGGGGGAGCAGGCCCTCACGATCTTTGTTAATGGGCATGAGCTGGCGACGTTGCTGTGTACGCCGGTGAAGCTCGATTGCCTGGTCGTGGGATTTTTGAGTTTTGAGGGGATCATCCGGACGCTCGATGAGGTGAGGTCGCTGGAGGTCTTTCCTGAAGAGGCGGTAGCGGATGTCAGATTGACCGGGGCCTTTATCCCTCCGCATCGTCGCGTTGTGACCTCCGGGTGTAGCGGAGGCATCACATTTAGCATGCCGATGGAAGGGTTTCAGTCATTCCCCGAGGAGGCGACTGTGCACCCGAAGCAACCACTGGATCTGATGAAACAGTTGTATGCCGAGGCATATCTGTACCGGGAGTCGCGCGGTATTCATGCTGCCGCCCTGAGCGACGGCAAGAGTCTGCTGCTCGTTGCCGAGGACGTCGGCCGACACAACGCCCTGGATAAGATTCACGGCGAAGCGCTTCTACGGGGGATTCCGACCGCTGGCAATATCCTGCTTTCCACCGGTCGCATCTCGTCCGAGATGCTTCGCAAGGGGGCCCACATGCGGACTCCATTTGTCATCTCCAGGACCTCACCCACCAGCCTGGCCATTGCCGCGGCCAAGCGCTTCGGCATCACCGTGATCGGTTACTGCCGGGGCGATGGGTTTAATGTCTATAGCCATCCCGAACGTCTGCTTCCACAACGGATGGCGATCGGCAGCGTATCCCACATCCAACAGCTAACAGCCAATAGCTGACAGCTTACCTGATGCGCCTTATCGATCTACATACCCACTCGACCGCCTCGGACGGCGTGCTTTCTCCCCAAGGGCTTGTCCGTTTCGCAAAAGACTCCGGCATCTCGGTTCTGGCCGTCACCGATCATGACACATTGGAGGGCCTACCGACGGCGATGGCTGAAGGCCAACGGATAGGGCTGCAGGTTATTGCAGGTGTCGAGATTACTGCGCATGTAGGAGATCTGGAGATTCACATCCTGGGGCACTTCATCGATCCGGATGATAACCGACTCGTCGAATTTCTTGCCTCTTCCCGCAACGACCGCGTCGAAAGGGCTCGTCGGATGGTCGAGAAGCTCTGGGGTTTGGGTTTGCCGCTGGATGTTACTGAGGTCTTGAGCTTGGCGCCAGGCCATTCAGTCGGTCGTCCCCACGTGGCACAGGCGATGATCAGGCGTGGATATGTGACGTCGCTGAAGGAGGCCTTCGACCGGTACCTGACCCAGGGCAAGCCAGGCTATGTGGAACGCTCCAGGACCCCTGCCGCCCTGGCGATACGTGCCATCAAAGAGGCTGGTGGCGTACCTTCTCTCGCGCATCCTGGTCAGTACGGCCACGATGAGATCATCCCATCCCTCGTTCAGCAGGGCCTTATGGGATTAGAGGTCTATCATTCGGAGCATGATGCCGGATCGCTATTCCGTTACGAGCGGGTATGCCTCGAATACGGTTTGTTGGCCGTCGGTGGTTCTGACTACCACGGTACTGAAGGCCTTCGTTCGATGGGGCTTGGAAGGCCGGCCTTGCCGGAGGCGAGATTCGAACAGTTACTCGCCGCAAGGGCTGCCTCCCAAACCCCTCCCGTTCGACGACAGACGGAATGACGCCGTATATGCGCGAGTTCCTTGTCAGAACGACACATAAATCCCAGGTGATTGACATCACGCCGAGAGTCGAGAAGATGTTGGCACAAGACAGTACGGACGAAGGGATCTGTTGTGTCTTCGTACCACATGCGACCGCAGCGGTCATCATCAACGAGAATGCCGACCCCAACATCGGCGAAGATCTTCAGGATGCACTGACGAAATTGATTCCCGATGGGGGCTGGCGTCACGATCGGATCGATGATAACGCAGCGGCCCACATCAAGGCAGCCATTCTCGGCCCGAGTGAAACGGTGCCGGTGAACGGCGGACGGCTGATGTTGGGAACCTGGCAGAGCCTGATGCTTGTGGAGTTTGATGGCCCGCGTGAGCGGCGGGTGATTGTGCAAATTAGGTAGAGGTAGCAAAAGGTTCTCGTCTGACCTGATCCCCTGGTACCCTTCCCGTAGATCTGAAACAGCTACAAAAGGTGAATAAAGGGATAATTTCTCACTTGAAAGGTCCTGAGTATATTGCAGGCCATCTTATTACTCGGAGCATAACATAGCTTGTCTCCCCCTTTTGTAAAGGGGGAAGTCGCTGGAGATGTTGTGCAAGGGTGCAATCTAGTTAATGCTCCCCGTAATAATATGTTGTCGGGTTAAGAGTCGTATTCATGCGGCGAGTGGACGTAGAAACGGGCAAACGGCAGCGGGAGACGCGAGGATGTGTGAGTGATAAAAATGGCGTAGGTGGATCCGGCTTATGGCTGCCGCGTTATTGTGGGATGCGACCTGTCGGCCTGGGCGCAGTTCTCCCATGCCCAGATCGCGACTATCGCCAGTGGTGGCTACTCCGTTCCCTCTATCAACCTTGGTAGTGCCCGGATCGTTTTTCAATCCTTGAGCAACCTGATTTACCTTGACTTCGCGTGATTTTTGGCTAGAGTGAGCCGGAACGTAGCCGCTGAGAAATCCGGCGCCAATCCCTACTGAGGTTTATATGTTTGCATCACCTGGTCCGTTCGTCCTGCAGATCGGCCCACTGTCCATTCGTTGGTATGGTCTGCTTTTCGCTACTGCTGTTCTGCTGGGAACCTCGCTCGCCCACCGAGAGGCTATCCGCCGTGGGGAGGATCCCGAGCAGCTCCTCAATGTCATTGTGTTCGGGGTCATGTGTGGCTTAATAGGCGCGCGACTCTACTACGTCTTGTTCAATTGGGGCTATTACGGCTCGAGACCGTTAAAGATCCTGGCGGTGTGGGAGGGAGGCTTGGCGATCCACGGCGGCCTGCTGGTTGGGGCACTGGCTGCGGCCGTCTACAGCATCCGAAAAAAGCTTCCAGTGTTGACGTATATGGATATCATGGCCCCTTCACTTCCAGTTGGGCAGGCGATCGGTCGGTGGGGAAATTTTTTTAATCAGGAGGCGTTCGGGATCCCGACCGACCTACCGTGGAAGCTCTATATTGAGCCGTACTATCGGCCACCACATCTGGCAGCTTATGAGTACTTCCATCCGACGTTTCTGTACGAATCGCTTTGGAACCTCCTGGTTTTCGCGATGCTCTATTTCCTGCTTCGCCGACGGATGCAGCGGACCCCTGGCGCGCTCGTACTCTGTTACGTTGGACTGTACTCTATCGGCCGATTTTTCGTTGAGGGACTTCGCATCGATAGTCTGATGATGGGGCCACTTCGGGCCGCGCAGATAATGAGCCTCGTGCTCATTGTTGTTTCCCTCGTTGGGCTCATGCGGTTGCGTACGGGCCAGTTGCGATCCCATCGCGGGTAGGAGAGAGCGATGGAGCGGATCGGTGTCGTCGGAGCCGGGGCTTGGGGGACCGCACTCGCCAAGCTATTAGCCGAGAAAGGACATGCGGTCGGTCTCTGGGTGTGGGAGCGTGAACTCGCCATGACAATGGCGAGGGAGTACGAGAACAGCCTCTACCTTCCTGGAGTCGAGCTGCCAGAAACGATTGAGATCACGACTTCCCTTGCTGAGGTTGCCAGAGGTCGCTCGGCTCTTCTGCTGGTCACCCCTTCTCATATCCTTCGTTCCGTATCTGCAAGCCTACTTCCGTTTATCACAGAATCGACGCTTCTCATAATCGCTACAAAAGGTTTAGAACCAAATAGTTGCATGACTATGTTGCAGGTACTGCATGAGGTTACTTCGTCTATACGGACATCGGCTGTGCTCTCAGGTCCGACCTTTGCGAAGGAGGTGAGCAGAGGACTGCCCGCGGCGGCGGTCGCAGCGTCAACAGAGACGACGGTGGCTATGCAGGTTCAGAACTTACTGAGCACGCCGATCTTTCGCGTGTACGCCGGAAGCGATCCATTGGGTGTGGAGCTGGGGGGGGCCATTAAGAACGTAATTGCCATTGCAGCCGGGATAGTAGACGGTCTTGGGCTTGGCCACAATGCGCTGGCCGCTCTCATCACACGAGGGCTGCACGAAATGAGTCGGCTGGGTGTGACGATGGGCGCGCGTGCCGAGACATTCGCCGGGCTGGCTGGGATTGGGGATCTCGTGTTGACATGCACCGGGGACCTCTCGCGAAACCGGCAACTCGGACTGGCGCTTGGCAGGGGAGCATCGCTCTCTGAGTTGCTTCAGCGTAGCCCGACGGTCAAGGAAGGAATTAACGCCTCAAGGGGCGCCGTCGATCTTGCTCGCCGTTTCTCCGTCGACATGCCGATTTGCCAGGAGATCCATGCGGTCCTCTTTGAGCATCGATCGCCGCAGGAGGCAGTGGCGAGCCTCCTGGGCAGGGCGTTGAAATTGGAAGAGGCATAGGAGCGGGACGTGCCGTATGTGCAGGTTAGGCGCACTCGCATACACTATGTTGAGCGGAGTCCCAGTCCGGCGAGCAATCTATTGCCGATCGTTTTCATCCACGGAGCGGGCGGGAGCCATCAGGTATGGCTCCCGCACCTCAGGACTTTTGGGCAGCGGCGGAGGGCCATCGCCGTCGACCTCCCTGGGCATGGCCGGTCAAGGGGGAGCGGTGCCGATCGGATCGAGGTCTACCGGAACGTCGTCACAGAGTTCATCGCGGCACTGAGTCTTCGCCGGACCGTCATGGTGGGCCACTCAATGGGTGGGGCGATTATCCAGAGTCTCGCCTTGGTCTCCCCTGAGCTGTTGGCAGCGATTGTGCTGGTCGGGACCGGGGCGAAGCTCCGCGTCCACCCGCAGTTTTTCACCGGCCTTCGAGACGACGCAAGGCGAACGGTTGAGCAGATCACCAAATCAGCGCGCGCGCCTGGCGCCCCGGCGAAGGCACTCACACAGGATGCCGATGCGATGTTGCGTATCCCGGCTTCGGTGATCGAGGGAGATCTTCGGGCGTGCGATACCTTTGACCTCATGGAGCAGGTGAAGACCATTACCATCCCAGCTCTGGTGATCTGCGGAACTGACGACCTCATGACGCCACCCACGTATGCCGAGCATCTGCATCATCAGATCAAAGGATCGCAACTTGCGCGCATTCCCGCTGCCGGTCACATGGTGATGCTGGAACAGCCGGACGAGGTAAGCCGAAGCATTGAAGGCTTTCTCGATCGTCTAGGCTGTTAGTAGTGCTGTCGCCAGGATTCAGAAGAGGGTGGGTCACGCCTGCTGTGCGTTGTTTGGCGCAGACGGATCCGGTCGTCCGAACAGGCCGGCGAGCTCTTCGGCGCCTTCACGATCAGCAATCGCGAGCACCTCATCCCCAACCTCAAATTGGGTATCCCCGCGCGGAATGAGGATCTGCCCGTGCCGGATGATGGTGGCGATCACCGAATTCGGCGGTAGGCGCAGGTCCTTGATCGCGATGCCCAGGGCGCGAGCTCCCGGGGGGATCTTCTCCTCTACCAGGGAGTAGCGGCCCCTCCGCAATTTGAGCAGTGTCATCATATCGCCGAGCGACATCTCTTCTTCGATCAGGCTGCTGAAGATCTGTGCCTGGTTGAGGGCCACGTCCACGTGGAACTTCTCGTCGAAGAGCCAGGCGGCGCGGGGATTATTGACCCAGGCGATAATACGGGGCACGTTGTAGCGGGTGCGGGCAAAGAAACAGAGCGCGAGATTGTCTTCATCGACAGAGGTACACGCAGCCAACACCTTCGCCTGACGGATGCCGGCCTGTTCCAATGCCTGCGGATCGATGGGATTGCCTTCGTAGATCACCTCGGTAGGTAGTTCGTGGTGCAGGCGCGCCAGTACGTCGCGTCGATGCTCGAGCACTCGGACCTCGTGCTGGCGAGTCAGCAGGAGGGTGGCCAGGTGCGTTGCGGTTCGGCCTCCACCCGCGATCAGAACAAACATGTCACCTCCCTTGTGACGCCTTCAGCCGCTCACGCAACGTTTCGATACCCTCCATAGTGGAACTCAGGTGCAGGATATCGCCCACCTCCAGGCGTTCCTCTGAGGAGGGGAGGATGGCCTTGCCTGCCCTGGTCAGCGCCACCGCCAGACACTGGCCTGCGTGGAGGAGATCCTGGAGAGTATGGCCGTGCCAGGTCTCAGATACCGAGAGTTCATAGATCTCGACTTCGCCATTGCCGGCCGAGAACACGCATTTGGCGAAGGTGGGGTAGAGTAGCTCCTCGATGCGCTGAGCGCCCCAACTGGTCGAACTGACGACCTGCAAACCAAAGGCCTCGTGCAAGGCTCGCCAGCGCGGATGATAATTGCGGACGACGACCTGGGGCACATGGTAGACGGTCTTTGCCACGTGGGCGACAACGACGTTCAGTGAGTCGGAATTGGTCACAGCGGCCAGGCCATCAGCCTGCTCGATGCCGGCCCTGCGGAGTATATCACTGGCCAGCGCCTCGCCTTCCACTGTACGTCCGCGAAAGTCTGTGGGCAGGCTATTAAAAGCGGCGGCCACCTGGTCGATCACCGCCACCTGGTGCCCCTTCTGGAATAGCCGATAGGCCAGCTCTGTACCTACTCGCCCACACCCCACGATAATGAAATTCATAGCGTGTTCCTTAGAAAATGTCTATTTGGTCTATCTCGCCTGTTCCGTCGTTTGGTTTAGACCAAATAGATCAGACAGACCAAAAACAGACCCAGGATTCCCAAGTATTGGCTTTTCGCGCGCCATTACTCGATTTGATAGGGCACATCAGTAATGACAATCCCCGGCTTGAACAACAGCATCACTCGCAGCAGCATCGCCGTCTGGGTGTGTAGGAGGTTGTGCCACCAGTGGCGGGGGACAAACTGCGGCACGATGATGGTGATGATCTCGTTCGGCTGGCGCCGCACGGCAATCTCCTCGATATACCCCAATAAGGGTTCCAGGAATAACCGGTAGGGAGAATCAAGCACGACCAGGCGGATTCCATCGCCCCACGATTCCCATTTCCGGTTCAGCGTCTCGGCTTCGACGGGATCGGTGCAGATATGCACGGCCGTGATGTCGTTGGATAGCGTGCGGGCGTAGCGGAGTGCCGCCAGCGTACCGCGATGGACGCCACTGACCGCCAGAATCACACGCTGACGCGAGATTCGAGGCGGCCCACCGTACTGTTCCAGTGAAAGGTGGGCGGCGAGATCGCGGTAATGGCGATGGATGGCCGTGAATAGGGCGACAAGAATGGGGATCAGAATGATTACGATCCATGCGCCATCCTGCAACTTGGTGACGGTAAAGATCAGCATGACCCCAGCCGTACAGAGTGCGCCAAAGCCGTTAATCGCCATCTTCGCCACCCATCTGGGTTCGTGGCGGACGACTGAACCATGCTCCTGAGCTTCCTGTCCTGGCGCCAGATGTCCGGCCTTCCACCAGCGGTGCGCCATGCCGGCCTGGGCAAGTGTGAAGGAGAGGAAGACGCCGATAGCATAGAGCGGGATCAGTGCGTTGACGCTGGCCTGAAACAGCCAGATCAGGAGTGAGGCAATGAGGGCCAGCGCCACAATGCCGCGCGAGTAGACCAGGCGGCTTCCCCGGTACGTGAGCGGCCGAGGCAAAAAGCCATCTGCCGCCAGCAGAGCGCTTAACCGCGGAAAGCCGGCATAGGCCGTATTGGCAGCCATGATCAGGATAAGGGTAGTGGCGGCGATGACGGCCAGGTACAGCAGACCTCGACCCTCATAGGCCGTCCGCGCCAGTTGCGAGATCACCGTTTCTGTCTCCGAAGGTGTCGCACCCATTTTTCCGGCCAGGAAGGTCACGCCCAGGAACAGTGCGCCAAGAATGGCGGACATCCAGATCAGCGTGATGCCCGCATTGCGGCTGCGCGGCTCCTTAAACGCAGGGACCCCGTTCGAGATGGCCTCCACCCCGGTAAGGGCGGTCGTGCCATTGGAAAAGGCATGGAGAATCAGGAAGAGTGAGATCGATTGCGCAATATGCTCCCTTCCCGGCGGCGGGTTCACGACGGTATGGAGACTTCCCATCAGGTACTGACTGAGACCGCTGCCTACGGTCAGAAGCATCATAGCCAGGAAGAAATAGCTGGGAATGGCGAGAATCGTGCCGGATTCTTTCACTCCGCGCAGGTTGACGATCATCATGATCAGCACCATCCCGATGGCTAACGGCACTCGGTAGGGAAAGAGGGACGGATACGCTGAGGCCAGTTGGGCCACCCCCGAAGCGACTGACACGGCTACAGTCAGGATATAGTCGGTGAGCAGCGACGCGCCGGCTATCTGGGCGGGGAGTTTTCCCAGGTTGTCACGGGCTACAATATAGGCGCCGCCGCCTCCTGGATAGGCATGGATCGTCTGCAAATACGAGAGCGTGACAATGGCCAACAGTACCACGATGGCCAGCGAAATCGGAAGGGCATAGACGAATGCTGCAGCTCCAACAGCGGCCAGGACGAACAGAATCTCGTCAGTGGCGTACGCGGTGGAGGAGAGCGCGTCAGAGGCGAAGACGGCCAGACCGACCGTCTTGCCAATGGCCTGTTCAGGGGCATCGGCGGTCCGAAGTGGGCGTCCGATCAGCCATGTTCGCCAGGAGTGAGGCGGCTGGTATTCTGCGGTCCGCCGCAAAACGGTCGTTCCGCTCTCTTTTTCGAGAGTAGGCACAGATTGTCTCACGGTACAGTGTGTAGGATCAGCGAGGCCGGTTGGTCACCGGGCGCCGAAGCGCCTGTTAAGGATGTTATCCCGGTCAACGTATTCCGTCAAGTTGGCAGGCCCAATGAAGACGTTCGCTCTCACGGATCTATTCGTATGATAGTATGGAGCACACAGGGCGTGGTGTTCAGTCAAACCGGCTCAATCTAGCCACTCTCCATGAGCCTGTCAAGTATTATTGCGTCCGGAGACAACCGGCACAATGCGCCCGAGATGGGAGGAGCCGATGAGCCTGCATGAAGGGATGACGTTTGAGGGAGCCTGGAAGGTGACCGAATCCGAGGCGGCCGACCGGCATGGCAACCCATTCGTTCATGTGCTCACCACGCCGGTTGTGGTCGAGTGGATGGAGGAGGTGGCGACGGCCGGTGTACAGCCACACCTCTTAGAGGGGCAGGGCACCGTCGGTAGTATCGTGAAGATGATGCACCTGGCGCCGACCCCGATCGGACTTGTGGTGAAGGTGACGGCGACGCTGACGCAGATTGATGAGCGGCATCTTGTCTTCCGGATTGAGGCGTTTGACGAGGTAGAGAAGATTGCCGAGTGCCGGCACGAGCGGGTCATCGTTGACCTTGCGCGCTTTCACAACAAGGCCGGTAGAAAGGCGAGAGGGACGGGAACCTCGTGAGTCAAACTGTTGGATCCACCGCTCAAGAGTTCCCTTGACAGTTTCCGCCGACGAGCAAATAATACCCCTCCAGACGTGAGGAACGTCTCGGAATGGCGAGGATGAGTTAAGCGTGGTGGCGAGTGGCATTCTCAAGATAGACGGATCGTACGGTGAGGGTGGCGGCCAGATTCTCAGAACGGCCCTGGCCCTGTCCGCCGTCCTTGGCAGGCCGGTAGAACTGTTCAAGATCCGGGCGGGCCGGAAGAAGCCCGGCCTACAACCGCAGCACCTTTCTTGCGTCAAGGTGCTTGCTGAGATTACCGGCGCTGAGGTGCATGGGGCGGAGCTCGGCTCTTCCCGCCTCCATTTTACCCCCGGGCCGATCACCGGAGGATCGCGTCGAATCGACGTCGGGACAGCCGGTGCAGTGTCGCTCGTGTTTCAGGCGATCCTTGCGCCGCTTGCATTTGCAGGGACGTCGTCGACGGTGACGATGACGGGCGGAACCCACGTTCCATGGAGTCCGCCGGCCCCGTACATCTCCGAAATTTTCCTGCCGATGGTGGAGAGGATGGGACTGGCTGCCACCTGGCAACTGCAACGGGGCGGCTTTTACCCCAAAGGAGGTGGCGAGGTGCGAGCTGCCGTACAGCCGTTGACCAGGCTGAGTTCGATGGACCTCACGAATCGCGGAGCGCTGCTGGCTATCCGGGGTATATCAGCCGTAGCGGGACTCCCCATGGCGATTGCCGAACGACAGGCTGATCGGGTCCGATACCGGCTTGCCGACGCCGGGCACAAAATAGAGATTAAGATTGCCGAGCTCGATGCCGTCTGCCGTGGCGATACCGTGTTTGTATGGGCTGAATTCGAGAAGGTTCGAGCCGGATTTGGCGCGCTTGGCGAGCGTGGAAAATCCGCTGAGCGCGTCGCTGATGAGGCGGCGGATGCCCTGCTGAACTTTCTTGCCGGAAATGCCGGCGCCGACCCCCATCTAACCGATCAGCTTGCGGTACTGATGGCACTGGCTAATGGTCGCTCGGTTCTTACCATGGCGCGTGTGAGCCAACATCTGCTGACGAACCTCTGGACGATTCAGCAGTTTCTGCCGATAGGGGTATTGCTGGAAGGCCGGCTGGGTGGACCGGGCCGGCTCACTATCGACGGCATCGGTCTGAATGTCTCTTCATGCGGGGCGATGGCGGCGGCTCGCGCCTGAGGCGGCACATGGTAAGGAAGGCGGAGACGACCGATGTCCCGGCAATTGTACGCCTGGTGAATGTGTACGCCGGCAAGGGTGATCTCTTGCCACTGAGGTCGCAGGAGATCTACGATCGGATCGACGATTTCCACGTATGTGAGCAGGACGGACGGATTGTTGGGGTCTGCTCCCTTTTTGTTTACGGGACGGATCTGGCGGAGATCCGATCGCTGGCTGTCTGGCCGGAGTGCCAAGGGAAGGGGATCGGCCGGGCAGTGACCGAGGTCTGCATCGCCACAGCGAAGGACCGCCGGATCAGGCGAGTGTTTGCCCTGACCTACAAGCCGATGTTCTTTGAGCGCCTGGGTTTTCACGTGGTTGACAAACTCACACTGCCGGAAAAGGTGTGGAAGGATTGCCTTCAGTGCAGCAAGCTGTTCGATTGCGACGAGGTGGCGCTCCTCCTTGAACTGTAATGGAGATGGCAGATAGCCGCGATGAACCTACCCTTGGTCGGAGGACGTTATCGGATTTTTGCGGTTTCCGATGCAACCGGTACCACCGCAGAGTTGGTCGTCAGAGCCGCACTGGCCCAGTTTCAGACGGCGGAGATCGAGATTCTGCGTCTTCCCAATATCCGGACGGTGGGTGAGGTGCGACGTGCGATTGAGAGCGCTCAAGCGAGTAAGGGGATCATCGTGCATACCCTGGTGTCGGAGGAACTTCGCCAGGTCGTAGTACGAGAGGGACGGGAGCGGGGGGTAGAGACCATCGACCTGATCGGCCCGCTTCTGCTTCGCCTGAGCGACCTGCTGCGCATTCCGCCGCTCATGCAACCCGGTCTGTTTCGACAACTGGGACAGGAGTACCTTCACCGAATCGAGGCCATCGAATACACCGTCAAGCACGACGACGGCCAGGACCCGCTTGGACTCAACCGCGCCGATCTCACCCTGGTCGGTATCTCGCGAACCTCCAAGACGCCGCTCAGCATCTATCTGGCGGGAAAAGGGTGGCGAGTGGCAAACGTTCCGGTCATCCTCAATCTTCCGTTGCCAGGCCGATTAATGACGATCGATCAGGGTCGGATCGTCGGACTCATTGTTGCGGTGGATCGGCTGGTGGAGCTGCGGCGGGCCAGACTTGAACAGAAGCATGCGTCTGTTGCTGATGCCTACGCGAAGTTAGAGGAGGTGCGTGCCGAGCTTTCATACAGTCGATCGCTCTTTCGTAAGGCCGGCTGGCCGGTCATCGACATGACCAGCAAATCGATCGAGGAGGCGGCAAGTGAGATTCTGGCGCTCATTGCCGCGCCTGATACGCCGCAGCCGGCTGAGCGAAAGGGCGCCGACGCCTGTCGGAAGAGCGGTGGAAGGAAGTAACCTGACATCAACGGTCTGTCTCACAGCGATACAATCCGGGGAGATCGATGACAAAGCCGCAGGTCACGAAATCACAAATCAAGAAAGAGGCAAAGCAAAAGGCACAACGGGAACGGGCTGAGACGGAAAGAACGAAGCGTCGTCAGGGGCTTGGGGGGCGGATCGGGCTCTATGCTGCCATTGCAGCCGTCCTGCTGGTTGGCGGTTATTGGGGCTATGGTAAGATGACGGAGAAGGTGAGCTGGACCACTGTCCCGGTCCTACCGAGCCCTCACGTTCCCCTCGATATGCCGCATCCGCCATACAACAGCGATCCACCCACCTCAGGGCCCCATGCCCCTGGACTGGCTCAGTGGGGGATTCATACCGAGCCGGTCCCCAAGGAGATGCAGGTTCACAACCTCGAAGATGGCGGCGTGGCGATCAACTACTCCTGTCAGGATTGCCCTGACCTGGTCACGCAACTCACCACAATTGCCGAGCGGTACGATCGCGTCATCCTGGCGCCATATACCGGATTGGACCGGAGGATTGCGCTGACGGCATGGGGCAGGATCGATAAGTTCGACGAATTCGACGAGGTGCGCATCGTTAAGTTCATTAAAGCCCACATTGGAATCGACCACCACGGCAAGGGTGGCTAAACAGGATGTGGATCGATCTCTCTATGTAGATGTTTCAGTAATGCCTTCGAGACCCGTTTTGATTACGGACTCAGTACCGATCGTAGCCACAGAGTACCAGCCAGCAAAAGCTTTCGGTATTTACCAATGGTAATATTCCCGTGGAAGACATCGTACTGCTGGGCTTCGATCTTGAGTAACAGGCGGTAGTAAATGGCCCGCATGATTTCTGCGGCCAACAGCGATCGCGTATCCTCGGCCGCCAAGGCGGCTGAAGCGGCCTGGAAAAAGCCTCGGGCTCGCTCACATTGAAACCGCATCAGTTCCACGAAGGCATGATTGTACCGCCCAGCCAACAGATCTTCTTCGGAATATCCAAATCGCTTCAGTTCATCCTGCGGAAGATAGATCCGTCCTCGTTGTGCATCAACCCCCACATCCCGGAGAATGTTGGTGAGTTGAAAGGCGATGCCCAATTGCTCGGCATAGATCTTTGCTTGCGGGTTGGTGTAGCCGAAGATTTCGATGCAGATAAGACCGACAATCGACGCCACGCGGTAGCAATACGGGTAGAGTTCCTCAAACGTAGCATACCTGGCACGTACAAGATCCATCTCCATGCCATTGAGCAACTCCTCGAAATAGACCTTTGGGATATTAAAACGGCGCGCGGCCTGACCGACAGCCATGATGACGGGGGGGCCGACGTTGTCCTGAAGGCAGGTATCGAGGGTGTGGCGCCACCGGGCAAGTTCGGCTGCCGGATCGCCTCCGGCTCTTGATTCGTCCACAAGATCATCACTTAGCCGGCAGAAGGCATACACGGCATAGATCGCCTCGCGTTTCGGCTTTGGGAGGAAAAGAAAGGCAGAAGAGAAATTTGAGCCGCTTTGCTTGGTGATCGTGCGGCTGTGAGTTCGAAGGTCGTCTACCTGATTCATAGACCGTATTATAGAAAAATCAGGTCACGAGAGCAACCGGCTGATTTCCGGTATCGGCGTGAGAGCATTGCGGCGTGAAAAGGAGTTGACACTTCTACCTCTTCTGGCTCTATACTGATAGACCTTCGATCAAGAAATTATTGATATTTTGTCATACGTTCCGGAGAAAGGAGCACAGGATGGATTACCGGTCGCGAATCGGCATGATGTGCCGGACGGCAGTCGCGATTATCGCAATAAGCGCTTCTGCTGTAGGCGCGGCGGAGCAGGAGAACGCCATCGTCAAAGAGGAATTTTTGGTGCAGGGTAGGGATCAGGGAATCAAGCTGTTCGTTCGAGAGAAGCGACTTGCGAACTTACCGAAGATTGTCAAAGAGAATGTCATCCTGTTCGTTCACGGTCTCCCAGGCCCTGCCTCAGTCGTCTTCGACCTCCCTCTTCCCGGATATTCTTGGTTGGAGTATATGGCCGAACGCGGTTTTGACGCGTTTACCGTGGATATCAGGGGATTCGGACGCTCGACCAGGCCACCGGAGATGAAGGAATCTCCGTATCAGAACCTTCCCCTGGTTCGAGCGGATCAGGTGATGCGGGATATTGATGTCGCTGTCGATTATATTCGTTCCAAGCGAAAGGTGGACAAGGTCAGCATCATTGGACACTCCATCGGCGCCTCCTGGGCCGCCCTCTATGCGACACTGCATCCAGAAAAAGTGAATAAGTTGGTCATGTATGGGGCGATTTATGGGAAGAATTCTACCTTCGTCAGTACGTTCGGAGACACCACCAACCCGGACCGACCGTACCTTGAAATGGGCGCCTATCGCTATCTGCCTCGGAAGGAGATGCTTGAGCAGTGGGATGGATGGATCAAGCCTGAGTTGCAGGATGAATGGCGGGAGAAAGAAGTTGTCGACACCTGGATGAACACGCTCTTCAACTCCGATCCTACAGCCAAACAGCGCACCCCGGAATCGATCCAGGTCCCAAACGGCCCGTATATTGATTGGCACGAAATCCATGCGGGTCGGTCGTTGTTCGATCCGGCGAGGATCAAGGCGTCGACTATGATCGTTCGAGGAAGCGCTGAAGAGTTGATGACCAACGAAGCGGCCGATGAACTCCTTCAGAAGCTGACATCGGCGCCATCCAAGCGGCGCCTGGACATCGGAGATTCAACCCACTACGCCATACTGGAAAAGAATCGTCTCCT
>NSJM01000011.1 GCA_002634395.1 Candidatus Methylomirabilis sp. | reverse complement strand
CGTACTCTTCTTTGGCAAGGTGGCCATTCTCAAAGAAGCGAACCAAGTCATATCGCCCCTCGTATTTGGTGTCAACCTCCTGTCGTTGAGTCTCTCCTCCCCGAAAGTACGTCACGACATCCATCTTCCCCTGCCGTCTGGTATCCTGCTGCCGTTTGACCGGCTTGTCGTTCTCGTACCAGTCGATCAGGTCCGGGCGGCCGGTCCCCTGCGTATCCTCTTCTCGCCGGAACAGAGCGCCTGCCTGGAAGAAGTAGGCGACGTTCGGCCGACCTTGGCCCAGCGTATCTTCCTCTTGCTTGACGATCTGTCCGTTCTCATAGTAGGCCCACGTGTCCGGCCGTCCCGATCCTTTTCGAGCGGCCTCACGCTTCATCAGACGCTCATCCTTATCGTAATACGACCAGCGGTCGATCCGTCCTGATCCTTTCGTGTCCTCTTCGCGCCTCGAGAGCTTCCCCTCCTGATAATACGAAAAAAGCGTCGGCCGACCGACTCCTTTTGCGTCCTCCTCATCCCGGACGAGCACGCCGGCATCGTCATAAAACGACCACAGGGTGATCTTTCCATTACGTTTCAGCGATTCCTCAGCCCGGACCGCCTTCCCCTTTTCGTAGAAGATGAACCGATCGGCTCGCCCATCAATATTCAGATCCTGTTCCGCCTTGATAGGACTTCCCTGGTGGTATCTAATCCAGATATCGGACTTGCCATCGCCGTCGCCGTCTTTTTCCGTCCTCTCTACCCGACGATCTGCAGACAGGTGGTGCCAGGTATCAGGTTTACTGTCCTTATTCGTGTCCAGGGCCTGCAGAATCGGGACGCCATCCTGATAGGTGACCCATGTATCGATCCGCCCTGAACCGGTGCTATCGACCTCTTCCCGGATAACCTGTCCGTTTTCGTCATAGAACGGCTTACTGACCGGCTTACCCCCCCATGCAGGAGAAACGAATAGGTTGAGCAAAGAGACGATGAAAAGAAGGACTACAATTGTGGAGAGCGATCTCGAGGTCTGCGAAAAAGCGGTCACACTCTACCTCAGAAAAAAGTAATCAGCAGTCAGTCTTAGACAAAGCAGGGGCCAGATCAAAAGAGCTGACCGCTGAAGGCTGATGGCTTCCCGCCTCAGTTAAGCGCAAACTTTACCGGTAGCAACACCCAGCTTTGTACCGACTTCCCACCCTTTTTGGCAGGAAAGAACGCCCACTCTTTGACCGAGTCTACCGCCGCTCGGTCCAGGATCTCATATCCGGAGGATCGATCGACAGCCAGCCGCTCTACACGACCATCCGCGCGGACCAGAACCCGCAGGTAGACCGTTCCTTCGTACCCTTTTTCCCGGGCCAAGAGAGGGTACTTGGGAAGCGGATTGATTCCGTAGTTCGGCGCAGATGACCGCCCTCCGGCGCCTCCATTGCTTGACCAGCCCGTTCCGCCCCCTCCCGCGCCCTGAGCGGAGCCGACCGTGACCGATGGTGTCGACGGTGCAATCAACGCCGTATCAAGGCGGCCCGCTCCGCCTCGACCGGCCGGGCCTGAGCCGACTTCGCCATCTCCGTCAGACCCGAGCAGAACAGGTCCCTTCGACGCGCCACCCATCGCTAAAGCCGTTGCTGCGCCCATGCTCGCCGCATGTGATCCACCGGCAGACACGCCGACAGCCTTAGGCTCGGCAACCCGATCATCCGACGCCGTTGATTCCGTCGCCTGAGCCGTGAGATCAGGCGACGGTGGTGAGACGCGAGGTTGGGCTGTCACTTTCGAATTGACGGCTTGCGTCGCCGGCCCCGGCGCGGCCGGCTGTCGAGTGTGGGTGCGATCAGGTCGTCCCGACGCGGCAGGCGCCTCAGCGCTGTCACTTCCAATAATGGTGACAACAAGAGGCTTCGGAGCCGATGGGACCTTGGGCAGTCCAACGCTGATGATAATCCAAGCGAAGATCAGGTGAAAACCGGTAGAGCTTAGAAGAAATCGGCCCAGCGAACGCGGTCCGGCCTGCGATCCAACCCGCAATGTCATGACAGAATGGACCTCATCGTGGACCCGGTCGACCTCGGCATGGCCTCCTTGACGTCCAAGCGTAAAGGCATCCTTTGGAGTCATGCACTAATTATAACGGATACGCCCAAAACAAGAGAAGAGTTTTTTCCTTAAGCATGCCTCAGTAATCTTAGAATCGGTAACCGGCACCGACCGGAACATTGATCGGCTGGGTGGGATTGACGAATTGCTATAAGCCCCCAAGTATCGTCATTGCTCGATCGCGGATGGGGTCCTGGAGTGTGCGAGGACCTGTCTGAGCGCACCATACAACATCGCCGTTCTACGCAGGGAAGCCTTGGACCGGAGGAGAACGGCGATTCGAACTATCCACGAGTTCCGCAGCACGCGGCAGGACCCCATCCGCGATCGATGGAATGTCAGGCGTCAGAAGCGTAACTTGACACCGACCCAGCCGGCAACGGGCGATCCCGGGGCGACGAATCGCTCAACGGCGATGGGGCTGCCGAAGGCATTAAAATTGAGCGTGCCTGCCGTCTCGTAGTCGGTATCGGTCACGTTGTCGATGCGCGTCCAGATCTCCAGGTTCTTGATCGGCACGTAGCGGGCGTGAAGATTCAGTATCGCGTAGGCATCCGTCTTGCTTTGGTTGTTGCCGTCGTCGCCGCGGAGATAGTTGCCGGACACGGCGATCACGTTGCCGCCGATCCAGAGATTGTCCAGCAGGGCATACTCTGCCCCAACCTTGGCATTGTGCTTTGGGATGCCGGGAATCACATCGCCATCCTTGACCCGCACGCCGCCGGGGTCCGTCACGCTCGCAAGCGTCACGTCGGACTGGTAGGTGGCATCAACGTACGCGTAGTTTCCAAAGTATTTCAATCGCTTCCACCGACCCTGTACACCGACCTCGACGCCCTGGCGGCGCGTCGCGTCAACATTCTGGAAAAAGCCGGCCCCGCCGGTTTCAACGACGGTAAACAGGATGTCGTTGCTTAAGTCGGTGCGGAAGAAGCCGGCGTTCCACCGCACCCCATTTCCGATCGGCAGACGGCCGCGCGCGCCGAACTCGTACGTGCGGGCGACGACCTTGTTGAGCGGCGGATCGGCGACAAACGCATTCGGCAGATTGCACGGATCGTTCTCATCGGCGCACGTCAGTTCCGCCGGAGTGGGGGCGCGAAAGCCCTCGCTATAGGAGAAGAAGAGCGTGGCGTTCTTCAGCGCTTGAAACGTCAATCCTACGGCAGGACTGAAGCGCTCGAATGTATGGTGGCCGTTAAGATCGTCGTTCTCGCCAGACCGGTCGCGTATGTTGATGTCCACATGCTGATACCGCCCGGACAACGTCAGCGCCAGACGCTCGGCGAGATCGAAGGTGTTGGTAATATAGAAACCGGCATTATCCTGCCGGGTGCCGACGTTGACCTCCGTCTCGAAGGGTCCCTCGCGTTCCGTGCCCACACTGTTGCCGTCCGGCACCAGCTCGGATTCGGCCTCGCGCTGGTTATAATGGCTTTGGTGGCGATCGAAGGCAAATCCAACCGTCAGCCGGTTGGTACGGCCCATGATGGCGCCGCTATGCGAGAGTTGGAACGTTCCGCCAAAGTCATGGGTGCGGGTTCTCGTCGTCCGGTCCTCACCCTCGGCTTCGCGCTCCAGTGCTCCGGCCAGCGGATTGCCATCCTCATCAAAGAATCCGACGGCCGAACCCTCGCACAGCCCAAGGTGCAGCGGACGGCCGCCGGCGTCGACGACCCCCGCCCCGGTGGCGTCATCCACACAGCCGACCTCGGCATCCCCATTCAGGGTCTTACGCTTGTAGTAGCGATAGAACCCGTTCCCAGAGAGCAGCAGGGCATCCGTGATCCGACGACTCCCGCGCAGGTTGAGCAGGTGCATACGATTCCCGGTCCGATCAGGGAAGGTATGGACGGCATCACGGTCTCTCGCCAGTGTACTCTCCGGGACGAAGCCGTTGCCGATGAGATCGTTGTCGGCCCAGATGTAGTTGAGGTTGAGGTCAGTGCGCTCCGTTTTCCACCCGATTCTACTGAATAATTGTCGCAACTCACTCGGCGAGTGCTCGCGCCAGCCGCTTTCGTCCAGGGTGTTGAATGTCAGATACAAGTCAAACGGACCGTGCACAGCGCCGTGCTCCGCCTCCACAGCCCAGCGTCCGAAGGATCCTCCAGACGCTTCGACTTCCGTACCCTGCAAATCGAAGCCGCGCTTGGTGCGGATGTTAAGCGCGCCACCGAGAGTATTCAAACCGAAGACAGGGTTGGAACCGGGAATCACGTCGATTTCCGCGATGGCGGACTGGGGAGTCAGGTCCCAGTTCATCGTTTCCCCGAATCCGTCGTTGAAGCGCATGCCGTCCAGATACACGGACAGCCCGATGGGGCTGCCGGTCAGGGGCGAGGCGAGAAAACCACGGTAGGTCACATCATTCTGCCAAGGGTTGTTCTGAGCAGCATTGATATTGACCGAGCTGAGGTTCCGGTAGAACATTTCCGAGATATCAAGCGGGTTCTGACTCTCGATCTCCTCAGACGTGATCTCCTGCACGTTCCCCGGGTATTTCCCGATGGGAATACCGAGAGCCGACAGAGGGGTATGCTCGATCACCTCCACCGCCGGGAGCTCAAAGGCCTTGAGGGGACTTTCCCCCGGTTCCGACTGATCCGTTTCCGCCCACGCGCGCGGCATCATCCCAGCCACGAGCCAGATCAACCCTATCGCCACGTACCAGAGCACCCTCACTCTCATTGTGCACCCTCCATACATGCGGACCGGTGGTTTACCTGACCGCCACGCCCCAGGGCTTCGTCCCTGCCGGTATGGTTGTAAGCAGCCGGTCGTGAGTGGTGTCGATGACCGCCACGCGGCCGCCACCGTGGACCGTGACGTACAGCTCCCTTCCATCCGGGGTCAACGCGACCCACCATGACCGCTCCTGCGTCGGGATCTTGGTCAGCACCTGATGGGTCCTCGTATCCAGGACCCACACCTCATACGACCGACCGTGGGCCACATAGACCTTTTTCCCGTCGTGGCTCACGACCGTCCCCACCGGACGCTCCCCTACCGGGATGGTGGCGATCACCCGGCGGGCAGCCGTGTCGATCACGGAGACCGTCCCGTCGCGCTCGCATCCCACATAGGCCCGCTTCCCATCGGGCGTAAAACTCACCCCACGGGGGTTGGCGCCCACCTTGATCTTGGCGATGACACGATCGGCGGAAGTGTCGATGACGTGGACATCGTGGGAGGTTTCATTGGTGACGTAGACCCATCGCCCATCGGGACTCACGGCAACCGTTTCCGGCTCCACCCCTACCGTTACTGTCGCAACGAGCTGATGGGTGGCCGTATCGATCACGGAGACGGTGCCGGGATTTTCGTTGACGACGTAGAGTTGCTTTCCATCCGGGGTCACGGCGATCCCTTCCGGATCGCCCTCCGGTTCGATCCCAGCCGGAACCGTCGCCTTCACCGTGAGGGTAGCCGTATCGATGACCGTCAGGTTGTTGGAGTTCGCGTTCGCGATATAGACGCGGCTGCCATCCGGGGACACGGCTACGCCTCGAGGTCGATCCCCAACCTTGATGGTGGCGACCACCCGTCGGGAGGCAGTATCGATGACGGACAGATCGTTGGACGCTTCGTTGGTCACATACGCCCGAGACTCGGCCGATGCCGAAGCTCCTCGCGTAACCAGATAAGCGAACACGACAACACACAGCGCCGTCTTCTTCATGAGGATCACCAGTTCTTGCGCGACGGATCGCCACGATAGGTGGTGCGGATAAAGGCGATCATCTTCCACAGTTCATCCTCAGTTTTGATCAGTTGACCATAGGGCAACATCGGAGCGACGACTCCCTCGCGGCTCTTACGCGCGTACCCAAGCTTTTGCAACTCGACGCTCCCGATCGCCGTCAACCGGAACAGCGTGTCGTCATCGCTGCCGTAGACCCAGACCTCGTTGGACAACGGTGGCCCCATACCGCCCCCGCCTCCGCCGCCGTGGCAGCCGTTGCAGCCATAGGCCAGGTACCGTTCACGGCCCTGCGCGATGATCTCTTCAGTCGCATTGGCATACGGATTCTTGAGTGAGCCTGGCGTGCTGGCATTGGTGCGGTCGATGGGCCGACCGTCGAGACCGGCGGGCACGGCAGGGGCGGTGATCGTCTGTACCGCCGATGTCGATCCGACCGCCGCAGGTTCGGCCGGCGTGGGCGGAGCAGGCTGCTGCGTCCGATCCGGCGCGGCGACCGGTTGCGCCGTTGTGCCGGCGGTCCCGCAGGCGGAGAGGAAGGCGATGCTCATTACGGCGATGCTGCCAACATTGCGAAACGTCACGGTTCGACTCCTTCCTTAGAAAATAGCGTTCAACTTCAGACAAACCCCCCTGACCCCCCTTTCGTAAAGGGGGGGATATTCCTGATACGCCTCAATGCCTCCCCCTTTCGTAAAGGGGGATTAAGGGGGTTTTCATGCGCCGTGGTGTACCGGTGACACATGGGCTATGCTCAGAAAATCGTCCCAGGTTTCCAGACTCGCTACTGCGCAGCAGGCTTCGCCGCACTGCCTACGGCCGACCTTCCCGTGAGCAGGCTGACGACAGTGGCGGCATCGCGCTCTCGCGCCAGCGCCAGCGCGGTCCTCCCCTCTGCGTCCTTGAGTGCGGCATCCGCGCCTGCGCCGAGCAACAGCGCAACCATCTCTGGCCGATTAGAGGCCGCGGCGATCATCAACGCCGTCAGACCGCCGCCGTTACGGGCGTTGACCTGCGCGCCATATCGCAACAGTGCCTGTGCGACAGGCTGCGTGCCGGAGAACACCGAAATCATCAGCGGCGTGTAGCGCGCCGTCCCGATCGCACTGTCAACCTTTGCCCCGCTTTCCAGCAGGGCGGCTGCCGCTAGGCTCTTGCCGTGCAGCGCCGCCATGGTGAGCGCGCTCATGCCGTTCCGATTGATCGCTTCGGGGTCGGCGCCATGTGCGGCCAGCAGGCGCACCATGGTAGGGTCGTCGCGCTGGACGGCGCGCATCAGGGCGGTCCAGCCGTCGTTGTCCGCCCTGTTCGGATCGGCCTTGCGGTTCAGCAAGAGAGCGACTACCGGTTCGTGACCGTGCATGACCGCCGTCATCAGCGGCGTCTGGTTCTGCGCATCCCGGCCGTTAACATCGGCACCACGCGCGATCAGGTAGTCGGCCCGCTTGGGCTGACTGGCCAGGATTGCGTAGTGCAACTCCTCATCGAGCGTCCCGCCGCCGGCCAGCGCGGCGTCGGTCTGCAAGGCCACCTGCGTCATGTCGGGCGCCGCCGCCGGTGGGGACGTTGCCGTAACGGGCGCGGGCGGCGTGTAAGGCCCATGCGAAGGCAGCGTGCCCGACACCAGACACCGCGCGCATTCGACCAGCGGCACCCCGTACTCCTCCAATGTCCGGCGGATACGCGCCTGCTCGCGCACCAGTGCCTGTTCGATCCTGGTCTTCAACTCCTCGGCGCCCCTCCGCATGCCCACGCTCAACTCAAACTCCAATGGCGTGGCATCATCCATGAGGTTCATTGGCAGGATCGTCAGCGGCGCGCCTTCGACGGCCTTGTACCAGCCGGCCATCGGCCCCCAGATGGCAGCTACATCCAGTCGGCCGTCGATCACCTGTCGGATCTGCCGTGACGGCTGCCGTTCGGGGTTGACATCGGTATCGTAGCTGACGGCATGCACAATGGTGTTGCCGCGTGCGAGGCCGCGCTCCTGCAATACCTGCCGCGCCGCGGAATGCTGGAAGACGCCGACCTTGAGGTCGTTGAGTAATCTGGGGTCGTCCAGACCCTTGAAGGCGTATCCTTTGTCGTTGCGGTAGACCAGCACAAAGGTACTGCGATAGACCGGCTTGGTGGTCAGCAGACGTTCCTCGCCCGACGGTATATCCATCAGCATGTCACACCGATCGGCATCCACGGTTTGGCTGGTGAGGCCTCGCTCCAGATACGGTCGGTAGTAATACGTAAGCTGCGCGCCCATCGCCTGCGCGAGGATCTCTGCGATCTTGTTCTGGAAGCCTTCTCCCTTATTATTCGACAGCGGCATATTTCCGGGATCGGCGCACACCCGCAGCAACGCGCTGCCCTCGGTTGCAGAGGCAGGCGCAACGTTGACGCTGGGCGCGCCCCCATCATGCCCGATGTCGGCGATTACAAACGCAGGCGCGACCGTGACGCTGAGCGCGCAGGCGAGGAGTACGGTTCCGCACTGCTTCAACAACGACATACGAATCGACCTCACATACGACGGCACCGGCGGGTGGACTGATGCCACCCGCCGGCAACCATCAGATCGACAGCGCATTCGGGATCGTGACACGATCAATCGATACGGAAGGTGTAGAGCACGCCACCCTGCGGAATCTTATCGAGCCCGGTCAGCTTGGCCATAGCGGTGGCGCCGATGGCTCCATACTTGTCGTCAAAGTCGAGCTCGGCCGTCACCGGCAGACCGATCCAGCCGCCGATACCGGCCAATACCGACACGTACTGCTTGCCCTTGATCTTGTACGTGATCGGGTTGCCGATGATGCCGGAGCCCAGTTTACGGCTCCACAGGACCTTGCCGGACTTCCGATCGACCGCGCGAAAATCTCCGCTCAGGCTGCCGTAGAACAGTAGGTCGCCATCGGTCGTCAGCATGCCGCCCCAGTCCGGATAGGCATCCGGAATAGCCCACTCGGTCTCGCCGGTCAGCACGTTGAACTTCTGCACCTTGCTCGCGACACCCTTCTCGATCGGATACGTGAAGACGTTCGCAAAGACATAGAGCATGCCCTGCTGGGTGTGGGTGCGCTCTTGCGGCTCGTATTCCATGCACCACCAGTTGGTCGCCACATAGGCGATGTGCGGTTCTTTGGGATCGATCGCAATCGGTTGTTGGTTCTTGGCGCCAAGCGAAGACGGGCAGACCTGCGTGCTGACATGACGAGCGAAGGGCGAATGCTCCTTGATCTTCACCGGACGGCCGGTCTTGAGGTCGACCTTCTCGGCCCAGTTGAGGGGGAAAAACTTATGCGCGCGCAACAGAGTCCCATCGGCACGGTCAAGCACATAGGCAAACCCGTTACGGTCGAAGTGGACCAGCGTCTTGCGCATTTTGCCGTCGACCTTCATGTCCACCAGGACGGGTTCGTTGACGCCGTCGTAGTCCCACTGGTCGAAGGTGGTCATCTGGTACGCCCATACCGCCTCGCCGGTATCGATCTTTCTGGCGAAGATCGTCATCGCCCACTTGTTGTCCCATCTGCCGCTGCGCAACTCGGGGTCGTATTGGTTACACTTTTCGTGAGTCAGGTTTGCGCCGGTTTCACCGCACCGATAGGATGGACTCCAGTGCCCGGGGTTGCCCGTCGGCACGTACACGAGCCTCAACTCCGGGTCATAGGTAAACCATTCCCAGGGCGCGCCACCGCCGATCTTCCACTCGTCATTGGGATAGGTGATCATGCCGAGGTTCTTGCCGTACGTCCCGTAATGCGGATTGGCCTTGTTGGTCTCCGGGGTCAGGCACACATCCTTGTCGGACCCGGTGCTGTGGCAGTTCCACACCTGCTTGCCGGTCTTCAGGTCATACGCGGTCACCCGGCCGCGCGCGGCGAACTCGTCGCCGCCGAACCCGATGATGACCTTATTCTCGGCGATCAGCGTCGGGCCGGTAATCGTTTCACCCTTATCCGACCAGGCATGCTTGACCGTCCAAATCTCTTTGCCGGTCTTGGCGTCCAGCGCGATGAC
This sequence comes from Candidatus Methylomirabilis sp., assembly GCA_002634395.1. GTDB lineage: Bacteria > Methylomirabilota > Methylomirabilia > Methylomirabilales > Methylomirabilaceae > Methylomirabilis > Methylomirabilis tolerans. The sequence continues at coordinate 41,659 of NSJM01000011.1, read as the reverse complement.
ATATCCGTCGAGGGTATGAAAGACCACCTTGCCGTCGGCATAGTTCAGGCCCCGGTTAATCGTATCGCAACACGCGCGAGTCACCGCCAACTCATCACGGTCGGTTTTCTTCTTGTAGTTCCACACCTGCTTCGGATGATCAGGATCGGACAGGTCCAACGCCTGCACGATATTCGGCCAGGGACTCACAAAAAACATCATCGGCGTTCCAGCCACCTCGACCACGATCGGCTGACCCTGATGGCCACGCAACGCACCGGTGGATTGCGACCACATCATCTGCAGCTTCCCGACGTTGGCGGTATTGATGTCTTTGAGCGGGCTATGACGCGTCATGGCCAGATCCCGGCCCGGCGCGGGCCACAGATCAGGATTTTTGCTCGCCCGAACGATCTCTTCATTGGCGAGCGCACTGCCAGAAGCGATAGCCAGCATGAGCGCGCCGGCGATCATGCCTGCCATCGTAGAACCGGATAACGGCTTCCCCATGATCTGCACTCCCTCCTCTGTGTGTTGAACCGCTTACTGAAAACTATCGCCCCGATCTGTCCTTCCACTCCCTTCCCCAAAGTAGGCGAGACGAGTATCCGGACTGTCACAAGCGACTGGGTATCAGCAAGCGGGATGCCACACCCTCGATGGCCATCAATGCAGTTGCAGGAGCGCAGGCAAAGTCTTGTCGCGGCTGGGGAAACTGACGATCGACACGTTGAGCGCACAACCGTGCGTGTGGCTGGGCGATGGAGTGAATGGGCGAAATTTCGCACACCTCGACCGTAGGCCTGTGGATTATCACGCAGACAGGCTCTCCTAAGTTTGCTAATTAAGCAATGACTATGCCAACTGCTGCGGCAGGCTCCGATCATCAGGTTATTCAAGCACTTACAGCCCATTCGATGTCGGGATACCGCTTGAGGAACGTCGGGGTGTGTGTGGAATTACACCTGCCTCATGCAATAGCCCCCACCACCGATCCCATGCGTCGCGTCCACTCTATCGATTACGCACGATAAATGACCCAAAGGCGCGGCACCCCTTTCCAGCCTTGACTCGCGTTCGCTCCTTCAGTGTGCTGAGATCGATAATGGAAATCGAGTCATCGAACCAGTTTGCGATCAGTGCATGGCTGCCGTCACCGGTGATATCCACCCCGTCGGGATGGCGACCGACACGGATGTTGCCGACCGTACGCAGCGACAAGGCATCCACTATCGTGATGTTGTGGTCCTGCTGGTTGGCAACGACGACGCGCGCGCCGTCAGGCGTAACGGCGATGCCGTAAGGAAAGCGGCCGACCTTGACCGTTGCAACCACATCGAGCGCTTTCGCGTCAATCACGGTCAGTTCCCCGCTCTGCACATTGCCGACGTACACGCGCTCCCCGTTGGGCACCAGCGCCACAGCGAAAGGCGCCCGGCCTGTCGGTATGTCCGCATACCTGCGCGGCACATCCGCATCCAGCACCGTGAGCGTATTGCTCTCGCGGTTAGCGACAAATACGCGCCGCGCCCTTCGGTCGAGGGCGATCCCGGCGGGCGACTTTCCAGCATGGATCAGATCGATCACCACTCCTCTCACCGGGTCTACAGTCATAACGGCGTTGCGGCTCCAATCAGTGACAAAGAGTAACCGGCGGGTCTGCGCGTTGTTGCCGGCGACCGGGGCGGTGTCGTCAACCGCAATACCAAATGGCTGCCCCCCGGTGTCGATGGTCTTTACTACCGTTCGTGTCACGGTATCGATTTCCGAGATGAGTCCCGCCTCGGGGTGCGTGATGTACAGATGCGTACCGTCCGGTGTGGTCGCCACACCCACAGGCGCATCGGCTACCGCGATGGTCGCGATGACTTCCCCTTTCTCGATATTCACGACTGAGACGCTGTCGTCGCCCTGGTTGGTAATGTAGGCATACTCGGCCCGTACCGATGCCGTGGTGCCGACGCCAAACAGAAGCGCCGCCGATGCAAGACGGAACAGACGTGAACGCCGACACATGAGTCACTTCTCTGTTTCGATGCGCTTCTTGAGATTCTCGAGACCCGACTGAGCAAACTCCGTCATCGCTTTGATCGCCGCCTCATCACTGTATTCGGGGGGAGGAGAGTTGCCGGTATCGGCGCGATAAAATCGCGACAACCATTCCACGTCACTGCCCCCATTGGCCCGCCTCACCTCAATCGAGACGGTATAAAAGCTGACCGGGAACGCTTCCTTGTTCTCCTTCAGCAGACGCCAGGCCATGTAGCGTCGTCCCTCATCGTACTCATCCAGACCTTCGGTGATCGTACCGCCGCTCGGCAACGTCACCACCCGTTCCGCCCGGCCTGCGGTATTGCCGCCGTGAGCCGTGGTCTGCTTCAGCATCGGATGCCAGGTTGCCGGCGCACCGAATTCTTTGACCGCAGCCCACACCTGCTCGGGTGGTCCCTGGATAGAAATGTGCTCCTCGAGCTTCTGCGGCGTCGGTCCGTGCGCATAGGCAACCGAGGTCGTGCAGAGCGCGATGCCGATTATGGAGTACAGCAGTGTCTTCATTCTTGTTTTCTCCTCATGAGGTTGTAAGGCGTTTGGGCGAACCGGGGGCAGCGGCCACAGGTGTCGTTCTTCACCTGTTGCGGAAGGGGCCGCAAGTAATCGGAATGTTGGGATGATCGTATAGCCGATCAGGATGAGGACAAGCGCGCCAAAGGCGAAGATCCGGCGCATATCGACCCTGACGGCCTCCGTACGCGCGAGGGGCGGGGCGAGCAGGCGAGACCGAAGCTCATTCGGCGTGTTGAGCCTGATATACTGAAGACCTGTTGTCCTCGCGAGTTCCATCAGGTAGGTCTCATGGAGCCAGGAGAGGTGAGTCGGCAAGCCCTCACTTGGGCGTTGCGGCGCATTACGAAGGAGGGCTCCATCCGATCCCGTCTCGCCTGCCGTGCCCATCTCTGCGACTGAGAGCGTCGGGGTCCCGACACTGGGGAAACGGCCGGTATCGTCGGCGGTCCAGTGGCCGATCAGCCGGCCCTCCTCGTCGAATTTCGGAATCTCGGCAGGGGTCTGCCCGCCGATCCCGATGATCAATCCATTCACCTCCCCCGGCTTTCCTTCGAAGCGGGGCTCAAATCCCGGCATGATCGGGGGCGCCTCCTGTCCGTCAGTGAAAAACAGGAGCCTCGGCTGTGATGCAAGCCGCGTCACCTGCGTGACCGCATCGTAGACGCCCGCCGCGATGCGGCTGTCGGCCGCCCAGGCCATTCGCCAGTCGATCGCGGACACGGCGGAGAGCAGGAGAGCCCTCTGTTCGCAGACCTCGAGCGGCTCAAACAGAAGGACGACCCGCCGCTCCGTGAAGACGGCGAGTCCCACCTCTGATCGGCATGGCAGCCATCGGATGGTGTCCTGAACGGTACGCTTCGTAAAAGTGAGGCGATCGACCGGACTACCATGAAGAGCCGCATCCCTGGTATTCATACTCTGCGTGATATCGATGACAAAGACGGCACGAATGACGCGTTGGGGCATAAATCGTGTGGGATGGATGTACACGACGCCCAGCACGAGAAACGCCAGAACAAGACACCGCAAACGTAGATCGCCACGCCCTCTTCGATCGTCGCGCGCGGGAGTCATCCGATCCTTCCGGGCGCGTTCATCATGGCATTCCTTCGGGAAGACCTGGAATAGAGGTCCAATCGCCTTTTTCCTCCTTCGCCGGCTCGTCGCGCGCGCGATCGCTCCGTTCCAACTCCGGAAGTAAACGGAGCGCCAGTTCCAGATTGTATTTGGCCTCCCGATCGCGACTGTCGTGGCGCAACACCTCTCGAAGCGCTTCCTTGGCGATCTCAATCAGTGGAGCAACCTTTGTGACGGCCGATTGCCCTTGTGCTTCCAGGAGGTCGGTGGCCTGTCGGAGCAGGAGCGCCCCGATCTGATACTTCGCTTGCGCCCGGAGGACCGGATCTCGGCTCTGTCCGAGAGCCTCGTACAGCATGAGGGCCTGCTGCTCCCGACCGCTCTGACTGAGCATCCAGGCCCTTGCAAAGGTCGCCTCAGGAATCTCCGCAGTTGCCGGAAGGGTGAGAATGGACCCGTTCCGGATCGCCCGCTGATACACCTGCAAATGCCGCAAATGCTGAGCCTCTCGCACAGTGAAGATCACCAGGACGAGGCAGACCGCTCCCAGGATCCAGGGAAGACGCTTGCGGCCTACCCCGGCCATCGTCGCACCTCACAACAGGTGACGGCCACGAGACCTAGAATGAGGGTTGAAGCAACGGCATAGCAGAGACCTGAGAGATCTCCGCCAGGGATCTGCTCCTGATAGCGGATCGGCTGGTTTGCAAGGAGCACTACATCGCGGATCGCCCGATCAAGCGCCTCGGCGCTTTCGGCCTGGTAGGCATGGTACGGCACCCCGAGCGTCTGGAAGTAGCGGTGCAGCGCGTACTCAGGCACCGTATCGACCTCTAAATGGTCCTTCGGCTCATCAAAGATGCCTGGACCGCCTTCAGTCCGGAGGAAGATCCAGAGGAGGTTAACCCGGTGCTGCTGAAATAGCGTCCTGAGATGCTGCTGCGTCCTGTCGTCGATCCTGGCGGCTCCGTCCGAGACCAACAACAGGATTCTGCCGCCGGTCTGCGGAAGATCCTTGAAACCGTCGAGGGCTAATCCGAGTGCCCTGCCCACGTTGGTAAAGGCGAGTCCGGGGCTCTCTGCCGCGCGGATCGCGGCCTGGATCGCCTCAGCGGAGTGATTAAACGGCAGGACCAGGATGGGGGCTGTGCTGAAGACTACCATACTAAAGAGGTCAGTGGGACGTCGGGACACGAACGCTGCCAGAAGACGTCGCGCGGCCCGCCCCTTCGATTCCTGGCCGCTGCCGGTGGCGGAGCGTCCTGCAAAGGTCTGATCCATGCTGCTGCTCTTGTCCAGAACCAGTACGATCTGGGTCCCCTGTCCGATCCGCTCGATCGTTTCTCCTTCGAGATGCAGACCGGCTATCCCAAGCGTCAGGGCCAGAATACCGAGCGCCGCCATAATCCGGATCCCGATCCCGATGACCGTGGAGATCGGATCCGGTGGGATCACAGAAAGCCAGGGGTAAGAGAGCCGCCGATGGCCGTGGAGCCAGAGCGGCAGGAGGGCCAACAGGGCCAGAGAGAGCAGGTATGGGGAATCGACCGAGAGGTTCACCAGATCCCCCGTTCGGCGTCCCGGCACAGACGGCACAGCGTGATCAGGCGGGAAAGAGGATAGCGGCCCGCCGCGGCCTGCGGGTGGACGTCGAAAAAGAGTTGGCGGGAGTGGGCGAAGAAGATCTCGATCTCATCGCGCAGACCCTTGAAGGCAGGATGCCGTTCTGTGAATTCCCGGAGCCCTTCAATGAAGAGGACACGCCCATTCGCCTCGTTGAGGGCGCGATGCAGGCAGCGGAACGCCTCCCGGTACTGCTCGGGATCGGCGTCGGTACGGTGCAGCCGTTTGAGGTGTTTGAGACAGCGGGCAAAAGGACCCCGCCCGCGCGGCAGAAACGAGGCCATCCCAAGACTGTAGGCGAGCGTGAGCAGCGAGAGGCCGGAACCGACCGCGAGGGCGCTCAGACGAATCGAGTAAGCGGTCAGGTCAAGCTCTTCAGGCTTACGCTCGGGAAGAGGACGGATCCCTCGATCCGTCCTCCCGAGGAGGATCGGAAGAATCGGCGAGGCGGTAAAGCGCCACTCGGGGATCGAAAAGGTGATCGTCTCGTTGCCGGCCTGAAACCTGAGCGGGATGGGTGGTATGGCAAGCGGCCTGACCTCCATGACGCCTCGAAAGACCTGGTACGACACCGACAGGGAATAGAGGATGTCGGCCCCCGTTCGTTGTTCGTGAACGGTCAGGTCCCTCAGATCGAGCCAACGGGCCAGGGGCCCTTTGATCGGGAGCGAACTCCGTTGCAGTTGAAAAGGTTGCCTTACCTCGATGCGGGCGGTATGGGTGACGATGTCGCCGATCATGATTCCGAAAGGGTGAAAGGTATCAAACTCCAAACGGACGATCGGACCGTTCTGCGGAGAGGGGTCTGAGTGTGCGACGGAGGTGAACGGCAGCGCGAGCATGAGCATCGGCGAGAACAGGAGGATAACGAAAGGCACCTTGATCATGCGTCTTATCCATACATCCGAACGGCTATGAGGTTTCGAGAAAATAACGCGTCAGGTCATCCGGATCGAAACGATCGTACACAAAGAACGGAGGTCTGCCGTAGCGGAGGAAGGTGCGCCTCAGGGCCTCCCGCCGGTGCTCCAGCGCCTCCCGACAGGCGTCGCGCAACACCGGTCGCATCCAGAGCAGACGCTCGCGCCCGTTCTCGAGATCGCGAACCCTGACCAGACCGCGCGGTGGCAGGTTCTCGAGCTCGCTGCGATCCCACAGCACGACCGGAACCATGTCGTGGCGGGCCAGCGGTGAGAGGGTCCTGTCGAGCTCATGCAGGGACACATGGAAATCGGAGACCAGGAAGACAAGCGAACGGGCGCGAGGGAGAAACTCTCCCGCCTCGCACAGTCCCTGGATTCCGGCGCCGCCACCACGGTATTCCAGCAGGCGCCGAATCAGGGTCTCCGACGCCGTGCCCGCATAACCGGCAGGGAGAAGCAGGTCGCGTCTGACCCTCGTGTCCCATCCGATAAAACCGAACAGATCGCCGGTTCGACGGCAGGAATGGGCCACCGAGGCGCAGAAACCGATAAGGTTGAGCCACTTGTCTAAACCGCCGCGAAACCGCATGGAGGTGGTGAGATCGGCAACGACGTAGACCGGGATGGCGCTCCTTTGCTGGAAGATCCGAACCAGCAGTTCATGATGAGGGTCCCGCAGCGTTGCACGGACATCGAGACGTCTCGGGTCGGGGTGGTGCAGGATGGACGCGTGGCCGCGAAACTCAACACCTCCGCCGGGTTGCCGGCTTGGATGACAGCCCGGGCGGGCGCCTCGAGTACGCCACCGAAGCCGATAGTGAAACTCTCCGATCTCGATCGGCGGCGTCGAGGCTGGGCCGGACGTCATCGGTTTCATGGAGCTGCAATCGTCCGGATGATCTTCGAGAGCAGTTCGCGTGCAAGTTGTGATCGCCGGATCTCATAGATCGGCTGAAAACAGAGGCGGTGGGCCACGGTTTCGATGAAGACTTCCTGTATATCCTCCGGCACCACCATCGAACGGTCGAAAAGCCAGGCCATCACGCGGGCTGCGCGCAGCATCATGCTCATCCCGCGCGGGCTTGCGCCCGCGAGCAGCAGCCGGTCCATCTCGACCCCCTCAAGCCTGATCCCGTATGCGCCCGGATCGCGTGTCGCACACCACAGCTCAAGCGCATAGCGCTCGAGGTCGGGACTGACATGAATGGTCCGCTGGATCACGGCAGAGACTTCGTAAAGCTGTCGGAACGGGACGATGGCCGGCGGGATTGCTTCAATGAGAGTCTCGATATCGTGGAATCTCGGCTCGATCATGAGTGATCGCAGGATAGATGGATCCTCCGGGATCTCGATCGACAGCTCCATCAAGAAACGATCCCGCGCGGCCGAAGGGATCTCGAACGTCTCCTCCTTTTCCAGCCGATTCCGGTCGGCAAAGACCAGCAGGTGAGGGAACCGATACTCTCGATTGAAAGCGGTCACCGAACGCTCGGCCATGATCCGAAGCAGCAGAGAGTGAACCTGTGGTCGCGCTCGGTTGACCTCGTTGAAAAAGAAGATCGAGAGCTCTTCACCGTGCTTCAGGAGACATCCTGGATCGATGCGGGGTCGGCCATCCCAGTCGACATGGCTGTAGTAGATGAGATCGGTGGGCATCAGGTCGATGGTGCCTTCGATCCGCTCGAAGGCACCGCCAAGACCCCTCGCCACGGCGCGGAGCAGCGTCGTCTTCCCCACGCCGACATCACCCTCCAGCATAACATGGCCCCGCGCAAAGACCGCTGCCAGGATCAGCCTGATCGGACGATCCAATCCCAGAATGCATCGGTGCAGTGCCGCCTCGAGATTCCTGGCATATCCCGCCCAGTCAGCCAGTAGCGTTTCGTCTGACATCGCATATCCACGTCAAAGTGAAAGAGGGATGGGGAACACGGCCGTACCCCATCCCTCAAATCAACCTCTTTGCAGTCGAGCTACTTCACATCGTACTTCCAGACACCCGTCTCTTGAAAATGCTTCCAGCGTTTCTCGTTCCTTTCATCCATCGCCTTGTGGGCCAGTTCCTGTTTCGCCACCTCCTTGGGATCATGCTTGGGATCATACTTGCTTCCGGCAACCCTCGCCGGATAGCCCGGCTTGGGCTCCCAGCATGCTCCGGGCTCTTTGCATTTTGTCCCATCGTAGGCAACAGCCGATGATGCAGCGGCCAAAAGGCTGAGCCCGATCGAAAGACGCAAACCGATTCGTTGTGCTGCCATGAAAGTTCTCCTATGATAAGGGTTGTTGTGTGGCCTCAATGGTTCCATTCCGCCTTTGCTGGGTCTCCTTTATAGTTACTCCTGATCCAGGCCATGAGTTGAAGGATCTCATCCTGTGTCAGGCGCCCCTTGGACGGACCCATCATTCCTTGAAGCCCGGCGTAGGTACTCGAAAAGAGCCCGATATCGGTCGTATTCATCGGGTAGGTCCAATAATCGTCAATAAGAGCGGGTGCAATTTTGCCCTCCGCATGGTGACCGTGGCAGGCCGAGCAGGCGGTCAGGTATACCGCGCCCCCCTTAGCGATGGCCTCACGATCAGTGTTATACGGATTCTTGCCGGTGGCTTTGAATTGTTTGACCGCCGGTGTCTCAGTCTCATTGAGTCCCGAGAACTCGAGCGGCTCGCCGGTAATATTGTTTCGCATGATCGGCGGCTCTGCCACAGCCACGGCCGTCGTCCCTGAACACCCCGTCAGGCTGAACAGAATCAGCGCGACGAGAATGCGCGAGACAGCTGACGAAATCAGGCGGCTCATCGTTGCGCTACTCCTCCCTCGGCGGCGGTAAGGCGATTCGACGTCAGCGGCAACGCCGGAATCCCTTCTGCCTTGAGGATCGTCTCAATCTCGCCACGGCGCCGAACAAGGGCGTCATTCAGTTGGTTGAGCAACCCCTGATCCTCCTTTCTGACGCCGAGCGATGTATCATAATGATGAGGAACCGGCTCACCATCGGTTCTGGTCGCACGATCAGGAATCATTACCATCTCGAGCGGGATAGAGGACTGCCTGACATACCTGGCGGCCGAAGGGCCCCAGAGGACCGCCACATCGGCTCGTCCCGAGATGACCTCCTGTACGAGCCGGGCAGGATCGTACTTCACATACTGGTTACGCCGTGATTTGTAGTCGACAAGGGACATCAGGTAGTTAAAAAGCTCGTAATATCGATCGATCTGCTTCAACATCGTTTCTGCTGGGGTTCCGGGAACAACCGCAATGGTGGCGGTCTTCAGGATTGGGCTGTTCCAGTCGGAGATCGATATCCCTTTGTCCTTGCGGTAGATGAAAACATAGCCGGAGCGGTAGTACGGCTGACTGCTCAATACTCGTGGATTTCCCGCATCGATCCCTATAGTGATGTCACAGGCGCCAGCTTCGAGCAGATCACGGATGTAAAACCGCGGATCCTTCCACCAGACATGCTCGATAGGACGTCGCAACTCCTCCCCGATGACGACTGCGATCCGGTTCTCAAACCCCTCGAGCTTCTCGTTGGAGTAGGGCAGCTCATCAGCCGCGGAGCAGACCTTGAGCGGCGCCGAGATCGCGGTCGTTTGATCGGCCCCTGCGGGCGGCGATGAGGCGAGCCAACCCGCAGGGCCGACCGTAATGGTCGCGAATAGGAGCGCTAATCCTCGCCTCATCAACGACCCTCTGGAAGCGCAAAGACCATGAGTCCACCGCCCATCTTGGTGTATTTTGCCAACTCCTTGAAGGCGCCGACTGAGCCGAGGCCGGCGGTGGGGTCATTCAGGTCAAAGACAAGCCCGACGCCAGGCCAGCCGCCAACCCCATACAAGATGGCGACATACTGCTTACCGTTGTGCTCATACGTGATCGGATGGCCGATAACACCGGAGGGCAACTTGAATTTCCACAGCTCCTCACCGCTACCGGAATCGAGCGCCTTAAACCACCCGTCAAGCGTGCCGTAGAAGACGAGATTGCCGGCGGTGGCCATGGTGCCGCCCCAGACGGAGAACTTCTCAGCCTTCTCCCACTTCATGGAGTTGGTCTTGACATCATAGGCCTTGACCTCCCCCAGATACCCCTTAGGCCCGGGGTACATGCTCAGCGTCGCGCCGACGAAGAACTGCCCTGCCCGATATGGAAGCATGAACGGCTCCCAGTCCATGCAGATGTGATTGACGCCCATGAAGAAGATCTCTGAGCGCGGATCGTAGGAGTCGAGACCCTGGTTGTGATATCCCATAGCAGAGGGGCAGATGCCGCGCGCCTTATGATCCATCCGGGTGCTGAATTCAGGGTCCCGGATCGCTATGCCCGTCTTCAGATCGACCTTTCTCGTCCAGTTCACGCTGGGATCGATCTTGTCAGCGGCCACCAGGCTTCCAGTCTCCCGGTTTAGGGTATAGATGATCCCGTTGCGATCCGGGTGAGTGACAAGGGGGGTCATCTTGCCATTAATGACCTGATCCGTCAGCATCATGTAGTTGATACCGGCGTAGTCCCACTCATCGTGTGGGGTCTTCTGATAGCCATACTTGGCCAGGCCGGTGTCCGGATTGCGACCCCACATGGTCATCGTCCACTTATTGTCGCCAGGGCGCATCGTTTCATTCCACGGGGCCGGATTGCCGGAGCCGTAATAGATCAGATCGAGTTTCGGATCATAGGCATACCACCCCCAGTTAGTCCCGCCGCCGATCTTCCAGGCATCTCCCTCCCAGGTCTTGAGACCAAGACCGAATCGGCCGTAATGGGGATTCTGCTTGTTGAAATCCTTGTCGAGGAGGATGTCCTTGTCCGGACCGGTGGCGAAGGCCCGCCATACCTTCTTGCCGTCCTTGAGGTTGAAGGCGGTAACGTAGCCGCGCACGCCGAGTTCGGCGCCGGCGGAGCCGATAATCACCTTATCCTTGACGACAAAGGGGGCCTGCGTTTGCGTCTGGCCGACGGAGACATCTGCCGTCTCGACATTCCAGATCACTTTGCCGGTCTTGGCGTCCATAGCGATGAGCTGGCCATCCAGGGTGCTCAGGATGAGCTTGCCGTCACCGTACGCCAGTCCCCGGTTGACCAGATCGCAGCACGCGACCGCCCTAGCCGCCGGGTTCTGCTTCGGCCGATACTCCCACATGATCTTTTCCGGATGCTCCAGATCGATCGCGTAGACGTTGTTAGGGTATGCGCTATGGACATACATGATCCCGTTGACGACGAGCGGACCCCCCTCGTGGCCGTGGAGGACGCCGGTGGAGAAAGACCAGGCCGGCTGCAAGTTTTTGACGTTGCTCGTATCGATCTGGTCCAGCTTACTGAATCGTTGGACGGTGTAGTCCTTCGTCTGCATCACCCAGTTGCGTTCATCCTTGGCAAGTCGGATGAGCTCTTCGTTGGCAGAGGCCACGGACGATGTCATAGTTAAGTGGAGAAGCATACCACCGACAAGCAGCATGCCTCTCGCGCCCCTCATGTGCAATCGCATTACTCCTCCCCCTTTCCTGTTGTGGTCACCTTGACGTGCTTCCCTGCTTACACTCCCCAATACGATCTGCCTGCACCGATCGCGCAGCGCCGATGCTGCAAACTGTTCCATTAAACCTCCTCCGCTACACGTGGAACAGCGCTGAACTCAACGCCGACGAGGTATGATTAGCAAGCGGGATGCCACGCCTTTGACGGCTATCGTCGTAGTCGCAGAAGCGCTCGTAAACCCTTGTCTCAGCTGAGAAAACGAACGATCGGCACGATGCTGATGGAACCGTGCGTGTGACCTTACGAGGAGTGAATGGGCGAACTTTCGCATACACGACGAGAGTCGTGTGGATTATCACGCAGACGGGCGCTTTCTCAGACTTTCAACCAGAATATTGCAGTTGAACTCACACCGTCGCCTCTGTCGGCGGCACAGCATGGCAGGTGGACCCTCGCGGGAGCAGCCGTAGGTCAGGTTAGCGCAGCGTAACCCGACATCTCGGGCACCACTCTCCCTCAGCCAGCATTTTCATCCGCCGTGGTGCGGCGTCGCCGCATGGGGTATTGCTCAGAAAGTCCCCCGTGTCATTGCGAGGCGACGCCGAAGCAATCTCACAGTCGTTCGGGGCAACTACGATGAGATTGCCGCACTCCCTTCGGTCGCTCGCAATGACGACCGCAGCGCGCGGGGGTCTGGCCTCTGGCCTTCATGCCCATGGGCGCGCCCACGGCACATGCGGTATTCCCGCGACCTACACGGTTTCTGGGAAGGTGGGAAAGCTGATAGAGTCGCAGAGTTCCAGAGCTGCTTACCAGTAGATAGGTCGATAACGGGTCATAGCGAACATTGAATTATTCATAGCGTCGTAAGTCGTAACAACGGACGTCATTCCCGCGAAAGCGGGAATCTAGAAATGTACTGGATTCCGGAACCTTCCCCGGACCCGATCCGGGGTCAAGCCCGGAATGACAAATTGCCTGAGACTAATGTCGTTATGTAGAACAGGTCATGAGAAAGGCGGGAGAATTGGCGCGGATATTGAGGATTCGGCACTGAGGAGAGGCTCATCGATCTATGCAGTCGTTGGCCCGGAAGAAGAGTGCGCTGAGGAGATGCTCGGACGGTTGCTTTGCGGCTCAATCCTCCTTTCACCAACCCCGATTCTTGTCTTGATGCTTGGGAGTACCTCACAAGACGCTGGTTGTCACCCGTTGTGAGCTTCGAACGTCAGGGTCGAACTATTGGGTAGATTGGCCAGCTTATTTCCACTGGTTGGTTTTGCGATTGCTACAAATCCTACAAGCTTTTTCCATACTTAACAAGAAATTGTCAGCTATTCCGGCAGACTCCAATGGTCTCTTCAGTTTGCAGCCGAGTCGACCAGCGGGGCTATTGACCTCCCGTCCGCCCCGGTTCAACACGTGCGTGTAGATCATCGTCGTGCTCACATCCCGATGGCCCAGCAACTCTTGAATCCACCTGGGGTTCATTCCCCGTGGCTTGCCGCGGGGGCTGCCACTTCAGATCCATCTACCTGGAGCAATCGCCACGCCAGATCTGAGATGTTCCATGGTTCACCCACCAACTCGTTGATTGTGTGGCTTACGTGGGCCGTCGAGGGAGATGACGGACAATGGGCGCATCTCCGCTCCCCTCTTGCGCTATACGGTTGGTATTGGGAGAAAGCCCACGTGGCGTACTGCCTCAGGGCCCTTCCTCCGACAGCCAGGCGGCAGGCTCAAGTCCCGACAAACCAGACCGAAGAAACTTGACATAGCATAAAGATCGGTCTAGTTTTATGCATACAGGAGGTTCCACAATGAGAACAACGCTAGAGATCGACAACACGCTCCTCAAGCAGGCGCAGGTGCTTACCAAGGCCAAGACGAAGAAGGAGGTGATCCACCGCTCTCTGGAGGCCCTTATCCGCCAGCAGCGGATCGAGCGTCTCCTTGGAAAACTTGGCCACTTTCCTCTGGACTTAACTCCGAGGAAACTCGCCAAGCTTCGCGCCGATGGCTGATGGATGGGTTCTGATCGATACCTCAGCCTGGATTCATGCCCTGCGGCCCTCTGGAGATCCCGCTGTTCGACAAGAAGTCCGTCGCTTGTTGACTGAGGGGCGGGTAGCCACGTGTGAAATGATCATTCTGGAGCTCGCCGCCGGCACACGGACGGAGGCGGAGTACCGAGAGTTGCGCGAGGACTTGGAAGCACTACAACGATTCCCGATTACTGAGTCAGTCTGGAGATCAGCCTACGGGATTGCTCATACAATTCGACGAGAGGGTTTGTCCGTCCCATCGACGGATCATCTTATTGCCGCTGTCGCCTTGAGCTACCGGTGCCACCTTCTTCACTGCGATAAGCACTTTGACCTCATGACGCGCCATATCGGGCTCTCTGTCTGGACGGTATAGCGCACAGCCCGCCCAGATCCAGAACTCCTGTTATTTCCTGGATTCCGGCTCGCGCCCGCTATGCGGGCTTGGCCGAAATGACATCAGTCACTATACAGCGAATATTTTCAGGACGCTAGCCTCGATCATGCCACCTCAGATCCGTCAACCTGAGGAATGAGCAATCGCCACGCCAGCCCTGAGATGCTCCACGGTTCACCCGCCAATTCGTTGATTGTGTGTAAATGGGTCAGGCGTGACGTATTGACAAGTGACATGGCATGGCGGACATGATCGACATGGCGAGGAAGCCCCGCATCCATGATCCGGGCGCCAGCTCCCACGTGGTCAGCCGTGGCAATCAGGGCCGGCCGATCTTTCGCGATGCGGCCGATTGTCAACACTATCTGCCGTTGCTCCAGGCGGGAGTCGGGCGAGAAGTGGGCGACCTGACGATGCACGCGATGGCCGGGATGTTGGGGCACGATCCGGGGGGATTGAGTCGGGGACTGCAGCGGTTGGTTGAGGAGATGACGCGAGATCCGGATCTTTAGACGACGGTGCAGTAGCTCTGTGAGGCCGCGCGAAAGGGATGGCGATTGACAACATCAACACGTCATACCTGACCCCTGATCGAGTCGGAGTTTTTAGTGGGAAGACGAGAGGCCGCGGTACTTCTCGATGCGGTATCGGAGGATATCCCGCGTAATGCCGAGCAGCCTGGCCGCTTGAGAAATGTTGCCGTCGGTGTGCCGCAGGGCCTTCTCGATCAGGCGTTTCTCCATCTCATGGAGATTCCAGTGATGATGCTCATTGTCCTCTTCGCCGGAGGCATCCGCCACCTGCACTGCAACGCCGGTCCGCACAAACGGAAAATCCTCCGGGTGCAACGTCTCCCCTGCCGCCCACAGAACCGCTTGCTCGACGGCGTGTGACAGCTCACGAACATTACCGGGCCAGTGATAGCGGCGTAGCGCCTCGGCGGCCTCTTCGCCGATCGTGGGTTCCGGTTTGCCATAGGTCTTACTCGCGGTCCGCGCGAAATACCGTGCCAGCAACAGGATGTCGTCCCCGCGGTCACGGAGCGGCGGAAGTGGAATCGTCATGCCGGAAATTCGGTAAAAGAGGTCGGCCCGGAAGGTGCCGTCTTTGATGCACGCGTCGAGATCCCGATTGGTCGCCGTGATGATCCAGACATCGACCTTCCGATCGATCACGCTTCCGATCCGCCGGATGATCTTTTTTTCGATCGCCGCCAGCAGCTTACCCTGCAGGGGTAAAGGGAGATCGCCGATCTCATCAAGGAAGAGGGTCCCTCCCTCGGCCGCTTCAAACAGACCGATTCTGGACGTCTTCGCATCGGTAAAGGCTCCGCGCTCGTATCCGAACAGTTCCGCCTCGATCAAGGTCGGCGGAAGCGCCAGGGAATTGACCTCAACAAAGGGCTTGTCGCGACGGTCGCTCCGTTCATGGAGCAGGCGAGCGACTACGCCCTTCCCCGTGCCGGTCTCGCCCAACAGGAGGATGGTGGGCATTGAGGCGGTTCGTCCCAGGGTGGCGAGCTGGTCAAATTTCTCGAACACCCTCTGGATCGTCGGCGACTGACCCACAAGGATCGGCCTCTCTCGCTCCCGGTAGTAGGCGATTTCTTGCCGGAGACGAAAGTGCTCTTCGGCTCGCTCCAGGATCATCTGCAGCCGCTCCATATCGACCGGCTTCTCCAGATAGTCGAAGGCGCCGAGTTTCATTGCCTCTACCGCGTCATTGACGGTGCCATAGGCGGTGGTCATCATCACCACGGTCGCCGGATTCATCTGTCGGACCTTTCGAAGGAGATCGATACCGGCCATCCTTGGCAGTCGCGAGTCGAGGATGACAAACTGCGGGTCGAGCTGCTGCGCCTGCTGCCAACCCTGTTCCCCATCCTCGGCCGTCGCCACACTGTGCCCCTTTCTGGTCAAAAAAGTCGCGATCGATTTCGCAAGACTCCGTTCATCCTCCACAATCAGCACGCTCAACGCCATGGCCTACATCCTCTCGCCGGGTTCGTGGAGTGGAAAGGTCAGGCGCACGCAAGCTCCCGCACCAGGATGGCTTTCGACCGCCACCGTTCCGCCTTGCTGCTCGACAAGCCGTCGGACAATCGACAGGCCGAGCCCCGTTCCGTCCGCACGGGTGGTGTAGAACGGTTCGAATACGTGCGGCAACGCCTCGACAGCGATGCCGCGACCCGTATCGGCTACCTCCAGTATCAGTATGGGCCGCCCCTCCGGCCCCTCACCCCTTTTCGTTGCCACGCGGACGTCGCCGCCGTCCGGCATCGCCTCAAGGGCGTTCAGGACGATTTCTCGAAGCACCTCCTTCATGTGCACCGTATCGAGTTGCACGGAAGGCAATCCGGGGTCAAGGTGGAGGGCGAAGACGACCTGCTGCGGCTTGATCTGCTGGAAATCGGCGACGACGCGCTCAATCACGTCATTGAGATCTGCCGACACGGGGTGCAACCGGGCAGGGACCGCAAAGGTCAGCAGATGGCTGATGCGCGCATTCAGCCGATCGACCTCAGCAATGATCTCGTGAAGGCTCTCATTGACAGCCGGGAACGATTCATGCTCAACAAGAGCGACTTGTGCCAAGGCTCGAACGCTTGCAAGGGGGTTCCGCAGCCCATGGGCCACCGCGACCGCCGTGGCGCCGATGGACGCCATCTGTTCGGTCTCGACGATTTGGGTTTGAAAATGCTTGATCCGCTGCACCATACCTGAGAATGCAGACGCGAGCTCGCCAATCTCGTCACGTGAGACCGGCAGGCCTTGGATGTCGAGATTCCCCTGTCCGACTTCACGGGTCGCCTCCACCAGCGCATTGATCGGACGGACCAATCCGCGGGACAGCCATAGGAAGATCAAGAGCCCGGCCCCAAAGGTGGTCAGTACGGCGAGGAGACTCACCATCTGGGCCGTTCGTTCGAACGACTGAGCCTGCGCCATAACACGCTCGAAGGACGAGGCATACAGCGCCCGATGAAGGGACGCGACGGCCTGATCGAGCGCGGGGAGCGCAATGTTCTCCACATCATGCTCCATCAGGCCAAGGGCGCGTCGGTACTGTTTGCTGTCATAGGCTCGGAAGATGCGATCCGCTAAACGGGCATGCGCGGCGTAGGCCCGCCGGAGATCCCCAAGGTAGCGCGCCTGTACGGGCGTACCGGCTAACCTGTCGCTCTCGTGAAATCGCATCGCAATCTGCGCCGCATAACTCCGAAATTCCTCTTTGGCATCGGGATCGTGTCCGGTCAGGTAGTCCGGGATCTCTTTCGCCTGTCGGTAGATCAACACCTTCAGATCATCAAGGAGCAGAACATCAGAAAACGCCTGACGCAATTCGCCAAGCGCGGATTTTGTGTGGATGAACATCCACAATCCTTGCCCTGCGGTGAGAAGCAGCAGGCATAGAATCACGCCAAAGGCGAGTTCGATCTTCCGTCTGATCTGCATGAGTGGTGAGGGTCCCCGCTCCCCTTCGCGCCTAAGTGCCAGGACTCAAGCCGCTGGGGGGAGCGGGGATGAGCGTGAAACAGGTGGTAAGGTGTGCAAGGACTATTCCAGCCGCTGCCCAATCTGCCAATCGTCTGGTTATTCAAGCATTTGCGGCCGATTCGATGCCGGGAAACCATCAGAGGCACGTCGGTGTGTGTGAAATTACACCCACCTCACGTAACAGCCCCCACCACCGATACCGTGCGCCGCCCCCACAGAAGGCAGAAGGTCGATAGGCTGAAGGCTGTTAGGTGGTTCTCCTTCAGTCTTCAGTCGAAAGGCCTAACTGCTGCACACTATTTTTTCCGCAATGTGATGAGCAGATCAAGGATACCTACACGTCTAGAATCGGTAACTGGCGCCGACTAACACATTGATCGGTTGGGCGGGGTTCAGGAAGCGTTCGATTGGGTCTCCGGCAACCTTGGCGTTAGGCGCAAAGGTCCCAAAAGTCTCATACTTGTTGTTCCCCAAATTGTTGATCTTCACAAAGCCTTTGAGGTGCTTCCAGTGCAAGTCGATTCCAGCGTTTATGACGACGTACGAGTTCAATTTCGACTGAGTATTCGCTTCGTCGCCGCGCAGGTACTGCGAACCGACATAGTGCAAGTCGAGGGAAAGCGCCAGCCACTTATACAGATGGTAACGAATGCCCGCATTCACCCGATGGTTCGGGGTCGAGGGAATGGTATCCCCTGCTTTTACGTGCTGGGTAATACCAGGCGTCCTGGGAGAGGCCAGTTCGACTTCATCCCGAAACGTCGCGCGGGTCAACGTATAATTGACGTAGGTCTCCACAAGGTTCTGATAGATCCCGCGCAGGCCGACTTCGAGCCCCTGCCGTCGGGTATTGCCGATGTTCTGGAAAAAGACAGTGAGCTCGCCCGAATCAGAAACAGAGAAGATGTCATCCCGGACATCGGTCCGGTAGAGGGAGAAGTTTCCCTCTAACCATGACACGGGACGAGTCCTGAAACCCAATTCGTAGTTGTGGACTCTGACAGGGCTGAGCTTCCTGAAGCCGGTGTCCGGCGCCACGCCGGCTTGCAGACCCACGCAAGGCGACTCAGGGTCGGCGCAGGTCAGTTCCAGAAAGGCGGGCGTCCGAAATCCTTGTGAGTAGGAGAAGTAGAGCCCGTGGTTATCAGAGAGGTTATAATTGATCCCCGCCCGTGGGAGTACTCGTCGATAGGACGCCTTCCCTGATGCTTCACCCGGATCCTCCGGACTCCGATCTGTAATCTTGTGCTGCACAAAGTCGAACCTGGCGGCTCCCGTCAGATGGAGGCTATCGCCCAGCACAAGAAGACCTCGCCCCAGTTCGGCCGTGTCCTGAATGTAGGCTCCGACAGTATCCTGCTTATCAATGAGGACGTCCTCAAGTGAAGAACGAGGACATGCCTCGACCGGATCTTCCCCTGCGGCAATCGCCGCGTCGGTACATTTCTTGAGACTCCGTTCATTATGCTCCTCGGAGACCCGGATATCGACATCGTAGCGGTTATATTCGATCCCTGCAGTCAGCAGGTTCTTACGCCCCCAGAAGCGCCCCTCGTGAACCAGTTGGAGCGTTCCACCCCCCGACATGGTATCGTTGAACAGACGGGTGTTTTCACTGATCAGGCTGACGTTGTACTGCTCGGTTTCGAAACTCCTGACGTAGCCGTTCAGGGCCAGGGAGAAACCGCCGCCCAAGCGCTGGTGAGCGTTCAGGATCGCCTGATGGAGATTCGGATTGAAAAAATCTCCCCCGGTGAAGTTTTGGGCCCGATCCTTCATCAGGACGCTTTCCGGTAAGGTTCCGGCCTGTAAGATCCTGTTATTCTGAAACTGGTAAGAGACACTGATGTCGGTCCCGTCCTGACGGAAACCGAGCTTCGCAAACGCCTGGGCCAGACGGCTGTCGGATTGCTCCCGCCAGCCGGTCTCATCGAACTGACTTCCGGCCACGTAGTAGTCGAGCGCTCCGACGGTGCCACTCATGGAGCCTCCGCCCTTCCGACGGCCGAAACTACCCCCTTCCATCTCCAACTCAACTCGCCGTTCCGGACCGCCCCGCTTCGTGATGATGTTCAGAGAGCCGGCCAGCGTGTTCCTCCCAAAGATGGCAGAAGGGCCGCGGATCAGTTCAATCCGCTCCACCTGGTCAAGCGGCAGCAGGTCGAAGTTGATCTCTTCCACGGCAGGTTCATTTACCCGAACCCCGTCCACAAAGACGCTGATCCCCTGGGGGATGCCGGTCACGGGGCTCCCGGTGAAACCGCGGAAGGACATGTCGAACTGATAGGAGTTGCCCTGTTGGTCATTGAGGTGTACGCCGGGCAACTGCTTCATGACATCCTGAAGCGTCAGCGCCTCTGAGCGGGCGATCTCCTCCCCCGTAATCACCTGAACGGAGGCGGGGATCTCAGCCGGCGAAAGAGGAATATCGGGCAGACGAGATGGCGCCGTCACCAGAATCTCCGGAAGCGGGACGATGTCCGGCGGCGCTCCAGTCTCCTGGGCATGTGAATGTGGAACACCAAGGCCGACAATTAATCCGACCAGCACGTAAGCAGCCTTCCCCCGATTCCACGCCATTGGCTATCTCCTCTGGGTCCAAGCAGCACGTTGTGTACCCCTCCACTCGGAACTGCGCTACTCGTGCCTAGCAATGGGCGTGCCGGGTAGCTGTAGAACCACGAAACGGCTAAGCGCTTGAAATGACGGGGGTGAGTCTGATGCTGCAAGCAAATTCTGAGTAACGGGAGCTGGTTGAATTCAACCGGTGGTTGATTTCAACCGACCAATTGCAGGCTGTCTTGCTTCGCTCGACTCACGAGACAGGACGAATGATCCCGTACTTCTGGATGCGATAGCGGAGCGCCTCGCGGCCGATGTGCAGTTTTCGGGCGGCTTCCGTGACATTGCCATCTGTCAGATCAAGCGCTCGCCTGATTAATTGTTGCTCGATCTCCTCCAGATCGATACCCCGCTCGGGAAACTGTATCTCCAGCGCCTCATCGGCGCCGGCAGGACTGTTTTGTCTTCGACTCGCAATAACAGGGAAGGAGGTATCGAGACCAAGAGCCGAGGGACCAATCTCTTCTTCATCGCAGACCAAAAGCACCCGCTCGACCACGTGCGCCAGTTCGCGAACATTGCCGGGCCAGCGGTACTTTCTAAGAGCTTGGAGGGCGGAACCTGAAAATCGCCTTGCGCAGAGCGAATACTTGTGGGTCAGTCGCTCCAGAAAGTAGTTGGCCAACAGGATCACGTCATCATCGCGTTCCCGCAAAGGCGGCAACTTCACGGTAAGAACTTTCAGACGGTAGTACAGATCCTGGCGAAATGCGCCGGTCCCGACTTCCGCCTCGAGGTTGCGGTTGGTAGCCGCAATGATGCGGACATTGATCTTCCGCTCTCTGAGACTCCCCAGCCGTCGGACCTGCCTTCGTTCGATCGCCTTCAGCAGTTTCGACTGAAGATCCAGGCTCAGTTCCCCGATCTCGTCCAGAAAGAGCGTCCCGCCGTCCGCCGCCTCGATCAAACCTGGCTTCGCAACCGCGGCACCCGTGAAGGCGCCCTTCTCGTACCCGAACAGCTCCGCCTCTGCGAGATCCTTCGGAATCGATGTACAGTCAATCTCGACGAACGGCTGTCCGGCGAGGCTGCCTCGACGATGAATTGCCCGCGCCGCAAGATCCTTTCCTGTCCCGGTCTCTCCCAGTAGGAGTACTGTGGGCAGCTCGCCCGCAGGCCTAGGCTCGAACTGTGCGATCCGCTCGATCAACTCGATGGCCTGCTTCATCTTTGGGGAGACACCGATGATCTCGCACTGGTGGGCCTGCTGAATCTCTTTACGTTGAAAGTACGAGAGACGTTCCTTCAGGCGACGGGTCTCCAGCGCCTTTTCGATCACAAAGGTGAGCTCATCGTGATCGATCGGCTTCTGGATATAGTCGTATGCGCCATCCTTCATGGCGGCTACGGCGCTCTCGACACTGCTATAGGCGGTCATAATGATGACGACGATGCTTCCGTCGAGGTTCACGATCCTCCTCAGCGCCTCCAGCCCACTCATGCCGGCCAGCCTGATGTCCAGCAGGATCAGATCGGGCCGCTCCTCCTCAAGGGATGCGATCCCCTCCTCGGCGCTCGAAAGACTTCTGCACTCGTAGCCATGTCTGCCGAGGGTGTGCGCCACGGAACGAGCAAATACGACCTCGTCGTCAATGATCAGGATTCTAGCCATCGCGTTCGGCGGCTTGAGAATGGGGCAGCGGAAGGAGGATCCGGACGACGGCCCCACCCTCCTGTCGGTTCGACACGGTGAGGCTCCCGCCGTGAGCGCTGGCAACCTTCTGGGCCATGGTCAGGCCAAGTCCCACGCCGTCACTCTTCGTCGTAAAGTATGGAGTCAAGACCTTCTCGATCATCTCAGGGGGGATTCCTGCGCCATTGTCGGTCAGCTCAACAGCCACACCTGTCGGCCGCTCCCCGTCGCAAATCAATCTGGAGGCGATTTCAATCCGCCCCTCCTGGGACGTCGCCTCGCAGGCATTGGTCAGCAGGGCAATGAGGGCTTGTTCAAAGTACCCTTCGTCAAGCGGGACGAGCGGCAGCGATTCGGCAAGGCTCAACCCTACGCTGATCCGCTTCCCTTCGATGGTCGGGCGGACAACATCCAGTGCCTGTGCCACCACCCGGTTTAAATCGGCCGAGGCAAGAGTCGGCGTAATCGGTTTTAAGGCGAAGAGAAAATGACGTACCCATTGGTTCAGGCGATCCACACTCTCCACAACGCCCTGCAGCGTGAGCCGAATCGCTGCGGACTGGTCCGATCCTGTGAGGGCTGCCTGAGCAGTAGACCGGATACTCGCCAATGGGTTACGGATATTGTGTGCAACGTAGGCAGAGAGTTCACCGGCCGCCGCTAATCGTTCGGCTTGAAGCACGCGCTCCTGAATTCCCTTCAGCGACTGGGCCATGCGATTGATCGAGTTCGCCAGATCACCCAACTCATCCTGTGAGCTGACATGAAGGCGATGAGTCAGTTCCCCGGTGCTGATGATCGCGGTCGCACGACCGATAGCTTGCAAAGGCTTGACTAACCATAGTTGCGTTCCAAACAGCAACCCGGCTCCCCACGCGAGTGCAAGCAGCACGACAACACCGGCCAGTAGTTCCCCCTGAGTCGCGACGGCGCGGGTCCGTTGCATCGACTGCTGTGCGGCTGCGTCGTAGTAGGCCCGTAACCGATCAATCTGTTCGTCCTGGCGTGTAAACGCAACCTGTTCCAGCTCCCGTTCGACCCGCTGGATGGCCTGCTCACGAGCCCCGTTCTCGAGGAGTTCAAAAATCTCTCTCACGAGCTTCGTGACCTGCCGGTGCGCCGCCTCGAGTTCCCGAATCCGATCCTGCTCGGCTTTCAACTGGGAGTACCGTTGAAGGTCCGCCAACTCCCCCTCCACCATCACTCCCAGGCTCTCGAACTCCCCTCGAGCCGATCGATCCCCACTCACGAACCGATCGAGGATCTCCTTGATCTGCCGATACAAATCGCCTCGCAGCCGCTCGGCCCTCAGGCCTTGCGCATGGGAGACGGTCAGATCCTGTACCGCCGCCTCCCAGCTCCGAAGCGCCCACACCATGACAAGCCCGATGCAGACCACCAGGATAAAGATGACTAGATACCCGATGCGGAGCTTTGTGCGGATCAGCATGGCGCAACCGATGCGTTCGCTACCCGACGGTTACCGGCACCAGCACCATCGTGTCGTTGCCGAAGATGTCGATGACCTTGACGGCAACGGTGTGGCGGCCTTTGCCGGTGTAGGTGTGCGGCGCCGAGATCAGCTCCAGCTCTCGATTCTTGCGGGTGCGGAAGCTCTGCCACTCGTTCTCGAAGATGTAGCCTCCCGTCCACCGTTCCTCGAATTCCGATTCTTCAACGCCAGTCGTAGCCGTAGGTCGGGTTAGCGCAGCGTAACCCGACATTTCAGTGGTCATTTCCGCCATCGGGTTACGCCCTTGCGGGCTAACCCGACCTACACCGATCCCAACCCCCATATCCTTCGCCACCTTGATGATCTCCCTACGGCTCATGTAGTCGAAGTCCACGGCCCAGTAGTCCACCCAATCGGTCCAGCGTTTCGTGAGTGGCTCGCGGGTCACAACGCCGTCCTTGTCCTTGCTCACCTTGATGAGTTGGCCTTGCTCGCAGACGACCTCGCTCTTACCGTTCTTGAGGCTCTTAGCGGCAGCTTCCACCGCGCCTTGGGTGTAGTAGACGGAGAAGTCGGTCAGTTCGATCTGGAGGGTATATTTGTCCTTCTTGTCGTAGCGCGTCGTGGCCTCGACGAAGCTGACATCGTGAAAGACCACTTGGCCCTTATCAACCGCGCGCTTGTCGAAGACCTCCGCCGGGATGTACTTGGGTGCAAGGTCGATCCCCTTGCCCCTGGCCTCGTCGAGTGAAGCGGGGAACAGGCCCATCTCGAACTCGAAGGCGAGCACGTCCACGCGCGAGGCGCCGCGCTTGCGGCATTCGGTGATGACCTCTTCGACGAACAGCCGCCCCACGGGCAGATTGATGGGGCCGACCACCACCAGCCGCCCGGCGTTCTTGCCGTGGAAGAAGTTCGCATCTTCCAGCGGCTGCGCCTTATAGGCACGCAGGATCAGCTCGCGGAACTCGCGTTCCTTCTGCGCCAGCGCCTGCTCCTTCTGCTTGCCGGTCAAGCGTCCGCCGACGTTGAGATAAGCCTGGCGCTCGTAGCGGCCGAGGTTCAGCACCTCAAAGGCGCGGAACGGCTTGCCGGACTCCTTCAGATCGCGCTGGACCTGGATCAGCCGCTTGCGCGTAGTGTGGATGGCGAACTTACCCAGGTCGGTGCAGATCCACTTGCGCCCCAGCTTTTCCGCCACCGCCGCCGTCGTCCCGGATCCGCCGAAGAAGTCGCCAACAAGGTCGTCTTCGTCGCTGCCGGCCGCAATAATGCGCGCGATCAACCCCTCAGGCTTCTGCGTATTGTAGCCCGTCTTTTCTGAGGGTAACGGCTGATAACTTGGCATGTCCATCCAAACATCACTTGCAGTCTTACCCGCTTCTGGGTCATCTACATACGTCCTAAGAAAGCGAGGATCATAAGCGCCCACGTTATCCGTTCCAGTTCGACGCCGTTCATAGTACCAGCGCCCATCTTCATCCTGCCTCATCGACTTGCGTGTGTCCTCACTCCAAGGTACGCGCACCTCATCAGCTCTGTAATTGAACGCGAAACCATTACCGCTGCGAGAATACCAGAAAATTGTCTCGTGGCTTTTTGCATAACGGCTTGGATTCGTCCGTGGCGTACCTATCACTTGGTGTTGCCATATTATTTCATTGCGAAATCCAGACTCACCCCGGTCACCTCCTTTACCGAAAACTTCATCAAGTACAAGTCGCATCATTGATGTGACCCGCCAGTCACAATGCACATAGATGCTTCCATCCTCGGCCAGCAGATCGCGCATCAGGATCAGCCGCTCGTAGATCATCGAGATGAACGAATCGGCTCCTCGCCCCCAGGTGTCGCGATAGGCGATCTGTTCCAGCAGATTCGGCTCCTTGTGGAAGGTCTCGCCCCCGATCTCGATATCCATGGAGAAGTCGGCGCCGACGTCGAAGGGCGGGTCGATGTAAATGAGCTTGAGGCCGCCTGCGTCCTCGATCTGGCGGCGCAGCGCGCCGCTCCTCAGCGAGGAGAGGATCAGCTTGTTATCGCCCCAGATCAGCTTGTTGGTCCACCCCTTGAGCTGGCGGCCGCGGGCATCAAATAGGTCGATTTGGGGCGACTCCGGCGCGGTCTTGCGCGGCTCGTCCACATGCTCCAGCGTCTGAAACGGCAGCACCGTGGTGCAGACCTCGCGACTTTTGCCGTTCCAGACCAGCTCGACCTCGCGCTTGTCCTCGAACAGGATGAAGCGGTACTTTTCCGGCAACGGCTTCCCTTCCTGGATAAGCCGGATCAGGTCGCGCTTCTCGGCGTCCGTCAGGTCATACGCCGGTTTCGAAGTTTTTGACATAGCATAGTCCTTTACACTCTCACCGGCCGGTGTTGCCACACTGTTAAGTTTTTTCTTGACGGGCGAGGACCCGCAGGGGCATAATTTGTTTGCAGGCAAGCGCAAGGTTTGTAGAGGTCGCTGGCAACAGCGGCAGCCCTCACGGGTGGGATCCTCGAACTTGGGGCCTGCATTACCGCAAACCCTCGGTTAGCCACGCTAACTGGGGGTTTTCCTTTTGCAGCGACGTCAGATCGTCAGGCCAGAACTTGAGTCCGTAGCCGAGTAAACGACCCTGGTATCGGTAGCAGACCGATACAATCGCCCGCAGATAACGATCTTCGGTGTCTCCGAATTGATTCGGATTGACCGCCGCATAGACGCTGGAAGCTACGGCATCGGCTACCTGGAGGCCGGCCCTCTGCGTGTGCTGGACAGCGCTGACCGCCTTGGGATTGATAACAGACCATTCGATGTTGACCTCGCCGGCGGCAGACATCTCCTTTAGCCTTTGAAGGTACGCCCGTAAGTCGTCGTAAGACATCTGCCCGCGGTTGGAAAAGATGATGTCAGCCGTCCCGTCGCCACGGTCCCTGATATGGTGATCGCGGCACAACCATGAAACCCGCTCCAGCAGCAGGCGGCAGGCATAGCGGTAGAGCTGATGCTTCTGGGCCTGGAAGGTTTCCGGATCACGGATTGAGGGCTTGTGGATCAGTACACTGACAGTGCGAATGCGCGCCTGACCGATGGTACGGGCGTAAGCCGTACGTTGCGCGTGGCCTAGCTTGACGAAATGAAGCTGCTGCCGTCGCGGGCGTCCCAGCAGTGTGCGCACCTTGTCCATCAGGCCCACGACTACATGGTCCTCCTCTCGCCGAGTCACGACCGCGGAAAGCACCAACCAGCGCGACGAACCGGCGCCATCCGGTTTGAAGACGAAGCCCTCGTCGCCCGACTCGTCCACGTACACGCGAAAGCTCGGCGTTGTCATTCCTGGAACTCTCGGAATGCGGTCACCAGTCCGGCAAAGTTCGACGGTGGATTGCGCTTGAAGCTGTCCTCGTCCACGTACACAAAGCGATACGCCGGTCCGCCTTCGGCGCGGCTGGCGTCGGTCGCGTCGGCGCACCATTGCTTCAGCCGCGCCATTTTTTGCGGCAGGTCAAGCTCTTCGCGGCCCTTGGTCTCGACGATCCAGACCGTACCGTCGGCGGTCTTGACAAGGAAGTCCGGGATGTAGTTCGACAGGTCGCCGTCGGCCTTGACGTAGTCGATCTTAAAGCCAACGGCGAGGTAGTTCTTGGCGAACGCGACGACATCCGGCGCGTCGTCAAGGAAGCGCGCAAAGGTCAGCTCGAGCCCTCCCGAATGCGGCTCGCCGACGATCTTGTTGAACAGCGATCGCTTTGGCTGAATGTAGGGCCGGTTCTCGGTGCGGAAGGGCCGCGTCTCGCGCAGGCGGATGCGGTCCTCAATGCGGGCCGAACCCCTGTCCTGAACTGTCAGCGCGTTGATGGCCTGCTTGAATGAATCGAATAGAATCTTGCCGACCTCGGGCTCGGAGAGGTTGCGCAACACCATCGGGTCATCAAGATTGACCGGCGACTCCCTAAACAAACAATCGCGCATGAACGTTTTGAGCTTTCCGTAGAGAATATTGTAACCGGACATATTGGTTTGTTTGGCGCTGACCAGCCGCATGTCCTGCAGTAATTGGCGGGCAAAAAACCCTACGACCGAGCGATAATCGCCAGGACCAGCGCCGTCGAGCCGGATCGTGTGATCGACCTTGGCATCGAGCAGGGTCTTGAAGACGATCTCGCGGGTTTCCTCCGACGTGAACGGCTTCAGCGATAACTTGGGGTTGTCGAAGCTCGCGGGATCGAGCGCGTCAAGCTCCTTGAACTCGCGGTGGAAGCGCCGGGTCAGCCGCGGCAGCTCGATGTCCAGCACGTCGAGGTTCTTATCGCTGCTGAGAGCATCCACCTCCACCACCAATGAATCATCGTGCCGGACGCCGCCGCCCATGGGGCGATACTCCAGTTGAACGCCCTCCTGCTGGATCGATTCGACGAACTCCACGAAGGCGGGGGTACCCATCACCGAGACCGTCTCCGGGATATCCGAGTCGGGGTACATGCGGCGCAGGCCGCGACCCAGCGTCTGCTCCGGTAGGATGTTCGCAGCCGCCGAGTATGCGCGCAAGCCGACAATCGCGGTGACGTTACGTACGTCCCAGCCTTCCTTCAGCATCATGACCGAAACGATGGCTTTGTATGGACTATCCCAGAGGTCGATCTGGCCGGCCTGTTTGCGCAGCAGTTCGAGTTCGTCTTTGTTCTTGCTTGACGCCGCCTCGGAGATCTCGCCGTTATTCTTGGTATGGATGATGAGCACGGCGCCTTGCAACTCCGGGCAGGCCTTTTGCAGCCAGGCGCCGACTTCATCGCAGTTGCGCGTATCGTCCACCATCACAAACAGGACCGCCTTTTTGCCCAGCGCCTTGTGCTCGGCGTCGCTCTTGCGCCACTCCTCGATGCCGAGTTGCAGGTAGTCAGCATACCGCTCGGTGAAGATGGCGCTGGTGTGCTCCTGCAATCGGGCACGGCTGGGGGCGTCCGGCAGCACCGGGTGCTTCACAACGTTTTGATGAATCGCCTCGACCAGCGGATAGTCGGAAACCGTCTGGACGAAGATCGCACCGTTGTTGTGCCTGGGCGTGGCGGTCACATCGACCTGGAGCGCCAGGCGCCCATCCTTCTGCAGCATCCGATGGTGGATGTCCTGAATGCTTTTAAACCAGGCCATCTTCGGATCATGGATGTGGTGCGCCTCGTCGTTGAATACGGCAAGCTCGTCGATCTCGCGGACGATCTCGCCAAGATCGGTTTTGCTATCCGTGGTCTTGCCGACAGGCCTGGGGCCGAAGGGGGCCAGAAAATAGTCGCGCAGGTCGTCGTCCTCCAGCAACGGCTCGCACAGGTCGCCAAGATAGACGCGATGGATGTTGGTCAGGAAGAGATTACCGGTGTCGCGCACCACGCGCACATTGTCCTGGATGTGCAGGGTAAGCTGAAAGTCGTCCCGCCAGTTGCGGCCCGCGCAGCCGTTGTCCGGCAGAATGGGATCGTTGAAAAAGATGCGCAGCCCGTCGAAATCGGCGCGCAGGCGGTCGAGGACGATGATGTTCGGCGCGATCAGCAGAAAATTTCGAGCAAGCGACGAGTCGGGTTCGTACAGCTTGTGGAAGTAGCTCCAGGCGATGAGCAGCGACAGGACCTTCGTCTTGCCGCTGCCGGTGGCCATCTTGACGACATAGCGCGGCCAGTCCTCGTCGAACAGGCTCGGTTTGATCTCGCTCAGGGACGAAAAGCGCATCAGGTCGAACTTGTCCCGGACCCGGCGGACATCGTGCAGCCAGATCACGGTTTCGACCGCCTCGCGCTGCGCGAAGTAATAGCGGAACGGGGACAGGGTGCCGTCGGCCTGCTCGACCAGGTGCTCGCGCTCGAACCACCAGTTCAGGAGCGCGCGAGAGGTATCTGAAGCATCGGTATAGCCCCCAGCCCGCCATGCCGCCACCTCGGTGCGGATCGTGGCCACCAGCGGCGGCAGGAGTTTTTCATAGGCCGTACTGCGCAGCTCTTCTGCGGCCGGAAACCAGCGCTGTTCCGGCACCAGTGCCGCATAGGGCGATCGCGGAAATTCAGGATGTAAGGCCACGGGTGATCAGCCTCTTCAGTGTGTTCGGTTCTTCCGGATAGGTTGCTGGGCCTCCATCGGTTCGAAGTTAAGGGGTAGCATATCGGCATACAGGCAGGCTGACAAGAGGGAAGTGCCGAACAAGGCAAATCGTTGCGTGTTTCATTCGATGGCGGGGGTTAATTCGGAAAGCGCAGGAGGTCTCAACCCAACGTCAGCATGGGAAAAGAGTAATTCACCCTGTCACCCGGCTCTTAGCCGGCCGATAGCGACTGAAATGCTCGGGGGAGAGGAGGTCGGGGTGCTCCATTTCTTTCCAGATAGCTGTGTGTCGGAGCCTCTTCAAGGCCTTGGCCGTGGCTCTCCGGTCAAGCTCCCGCTTGAGGGCTTCTGCCACCAAGAGGCTCCGTCTCCCTGCAGGAACCTTATCCAACCTCTCCACCAGTACCTCGGGGAGAGTAAAGGTTACTTTTTCAACAGCCATGATGCTCCTCCAAGAATATTTATCGGTATCAGTATACCGATACAGTCGATAATGTCAACATGAGATGAATCTTCAGTATACGGCAGTTAGCTTTCACAAAGGTGCTCCTACTGAAGGCTGACTGCTGATCGCTGAGAGCGTCTTTTAGAACCGTACCCTCACGCCGCCGTGCACGAGCAGCGGAGTGCCGGTGGTAACAATGCCGTCGGCCGTCTTGGCGACCTCGTAATCTCGGTCGAAGAGGTTCTCCACCGCCAGGAACACCTCTCCTGCAGACAGCTTGGGGAGAGGGATCGACCGCCAGAGCATGAGGTCGACTACAACATAGTCGCCGAGTTTGAGTGAGTTCAGATCGTCCTCGTATTGATCCCCGATGAACCGCCCCTGGACGGACACGTTGATGAGGGCCGGGTTGGTGTAGCCCACCTTCACGGTGCCCTGATGTCTCGGAACTTGAGCGATCCGCTTCCCCTCTAACTCCGGCTGGTTCGGGGCGCTTAACACCTCAGTATGGTTGTAGAGATAACTGCTTGAGAAGGCCCAGCTCGGATGCGGGCGGTATTCCAATTCGGCCTCGATTCCCCTGATCCGCGTTCTGTCCAGGTTATCACGCTGCCGACAGACGCCGCCGACCGGAACAAAGCCGCAAGGCTCCATGGCAGCCCCTTCACCGATCCCCTTGGTGACGTTGACGACGGGGTCCTTCACCTCGTTCCAAAAAGCGGTCAACCGACCGAGAAGGTTGCGCATAATACTGTAGTCCATCCCAACCTCTCCCCCGATCAACCGCTCCGGATCCAGATTCTCGTTAGCTTCAGTAATGTCGTTTCGGACTCTGAATGGTCGAAAAAGCTCATTGATGGTCGGCGCCCGAAATCCCTTGTAAAACGAGCTTCGCAGTGAGAGTTGATCGGTGGCATGGTACAGGAGCGCCACCTTGGGGCTAAAGGCGAATTCGTCCCGATCGGAAAACTGATTATCTCGAGTGACCACCCCGGTTTGTTTGTTTTGCTGAACGCGTGAAGCATTGAAACTCTGCCACGAGTCGAACCGACCGGCAACAGTGATCTGCCATCCGGGCGCAGGAGTGAAAATATCCTGAACATAGGCGCCCGCCAAGAACTGCTCCCCTCCGGCCTTCCGTCGCCCGGTAAAATCTTTTAAGGTTTGATTGAATGTGAAGAATTCGTTGGTTTCCCCGTCGATCCATCTCACATCGGTTCCCGCCGTGAGCAGATGCGACTGGAAGATCCGCTTCGACCATTGCAGGTTTGCCCCGGCATCCGTTGAGGGAACGTCGAACTGATCAAGTGCGGGGGTTTCCGAGTTCCGATCGACAGCCGCAGAGGTGAAGGTACTGTTAAACGTCTGCATGTGGGAGAAGAGCGTGAGTTGCCAGTCGCTGCCGTCGGCGGTCTTCAGCCGACCTCCCGTGGCAATATAGCCGGTCTCAGTCTCATTGTTCTGAAGCGGGGTCCCGTTACCGCGATCCTCCCGAAAAAAGGTACCGGCGAGGAAGAGCGATGAGGCTAGGGAAGGCGTGTATTCCACTCGACCGTTGAAGGTCTTATGGCTGGAGTCGGCATTGACATCTATGGCCCCCCGCTGACTCTTCTTGACGATCTTATAGCCGTCAGTATCAAAAAAGCTACCTTCAAGAGAGATGCCCCATGGGCCGGTCGCGTGACTCACCAGCAGATCGGTATCGACGGTATTGCGCGTTCCGCCATCAACCTTGAGCTGGGCAACCCGTGCCTCCGGCCGCCTGGTGATAATGTTGATGACGCCACCCAGCGCATAGTTGCCCCAGACGCCGGAGCCGCCGCCACGCGCCACCTCGATCCGCTCGACGCTCTCCAGTGGTACCTTGCTCCAGTAGACCCAGCCGCCGAACGGATCGTTGAGTGGAACTCCGTCCAGCAATACCAGCGTCCGACTCACGCCGCTGGGCCCGATCCCGCGAAGCGACACCCCCTGCGTCGTTGGATGGGTGACCAGGCTGCTGCTGCGACGAAACAGACTGAACCCGGGGATCTGCCGCAGCAGATCGTCTACAGTCCTGGCCGGCGATTGCGCGATCTCCTCTCGGGTGATGACCGTCACATTGGCCGGGACGTCCCGTAGCCGCTGCTCGACCCGTGCGGCGGAAACTACAACCGGGTCCAAGCGAACCGTCTCCTCAGCGCCACCTGCCGCCGACGAGTCGTTCGTGGCTCCCCACGCAACTGCAGCAAATCGTCCGAGGGCGCCGACGATGATAAGCCAAACAACAACAATAGTGATTGCATACGATCCGAGTTTAGCTCTGCCTGCCAACGTCATTCCTCCTCCAATGGGGCTATTCCAGCTCCTGTAAGGATACAGAACTATCGTGAAAAGGGGATGAAATGTGCACATTCAGTGCCAACCGCTCTCGGAGCTGAACAATGTAACTCATTGTATTTGTTGGGTGAGCCTGGTATGAATGTGGGGTACTGCCAGACCAACTCACCGCAACAAGATGAGGAATGGGGGCAAAACACCCTAATGTGGGTGATTTACCCCCATTAACGTCTGTCATTGTGAGCGACCAACGGGAGCGTGGCAATCCCACCGTACTTGACTCTGTTAAAAACCGTCAGACTGCTTCAGTCGCTGCGCTCCCTCGAAACGACGCGACGGGGAATTGTCTGGATAACATATGCTCAATAGTGGCCCCCGCCTCGTCGCCTCATCTCATGAACTGCTCCTCAATGGATCGCTTCTTAAACAGCCAGGTCCACTCATCCTTATCGACTAAGATCGCATTCGGGATCGGCTCCCCAAAGTTTTGGGCCATAGAAAAGGTGTAGGCCCCGGTGTTGAATACGACGACCAGATCGCCAGGCCCTATCGCTCCGCCTATCAGAGAGAGTGGAGCAGGTTCAGACGGTATACACAGGAAATCACCGACATAATACAGGGTTCGTCCCGGCGACACCAGACAAGGCATGGCAACATACTCAGCATTTTCGCGAGGCGGTAAGATATTCCGGCCTGCATCGACCAGGGCCCAGCGCCTGTGAGCTGTTCGCTTGCATACCAGAATGCTCGTCAGGCACGCGGCAGCGTCGTTTACCAGATACCGTCCGGGCTCAATGATCACCTGTCGATCACCGGACAGGCCGGTAAGCGGCTCCAACATCTCACGAATGAACTGTCTGAACGTCCGTCCCTCAGCTTCCATGAGATAGCGACTGCCGAATCCGCCCCCGAAGTCGAGGATGGGGATACGGATCCCATGATCGGCTTCTACGCGCCGGAGAAACTTTACCACCGAGGCAACGTGGGCTCGATGCGCATCAGGCATGTATTGCCTGGTGTAACCGTGGCAATGCACCGCCCGGAGGGAGAGGAAACTCGACGAGACGATCCTTCGTATCGCACCAGCCGCCTCGCCGCTGGGCACGTCAAAGCCGAACTTTGATCCAGGCGGGGTGAACGGACCTCGGAGGCGTCGCGATGGAAGGGGGTTGATCCTGATGCCCACATCAATCGTCCTCCCAAGCCGTCGACCCAGGTCCTGAAGAAACGCGATCTCTGACAGCGACTCGACATTGATGAGCGATACCCCATCGGTGACAGCTCGCTCCAGGAATTCCGGCCGCTTCGCCGGGCCGTTCACGACAATCTGATTCGGGGAAAAGCCGATCCGTCTGGCCAGCAGGTACTCATATTCGGATATCACCTCGACATTCAACCCTGCCTTCTGAAGGAGCGATACCACTCCCATCAGATAGCAGGCCTTCAAAGCAAAGTGGATACGGATCGGCCAGGAGGACGCATTGGCGGCAACCGTCACCTCAGTGATGTTGTCGCGCAAGCGCGCTGCTGAATAGACCAGGAGCGGCGTACCGAGTGGTTTTGCAATCTCCCGGCAGGACAGGCCTTCGACCCATATCTCCCCGCCTTCCACACGAAACGGGCCACCTTGGTTCAGGTGGCGGCGCGTGGCTGACAAGGCGGAAAGACGTACGTCGCGCGTCATGCGTGTTGTTGTTCTATATGCGTTGTCGTGTGCAGGCATGTCCACTCAATCTCGGCGGCAGCACGTACGAGCCGATTGTAGCACTCTGATCGATTGTGTCCGCGCGAAAAGGCCGTGCAGATCGGCTTACCCTGTGCAATCTGCTCCCCTTCAAGCGGCAGATCTCGAACGCCCCGATCGAACCACCACCGGGGATCATGGAAAATCATATCTCGAGAGGCGAAGCGAATGGCCTTGCCGAAACAGCCTGCGTCGAGGTAAGCGAAGAGGTCAAAGTCAGGCAGCCTCCCCTGGCAGGCATCAAGATGTGTCTTAAAGATGTTCAGGCCATAGGCCCATTCGACCAGCTCCATCGAAGCAGTATAGCGCGGATTGACCTCAAGCGGATAGACGGTCTTGCCCTTCAGGATAAAATCGATCCCGTTGACGCCCACAAGATGGAACTCCCGGGTAATGGCGCGAACGACCTGTCTGATGCGATCGACAAGGTCGCCCCATTCGGCCTGCCCCGTCCCCATCGGCCCGAGGATACTTCCGCAATAGCGAAAGTCGTCCGCCCCGAACTCTGTCCTGCCAATAAGCTGTTCGGAGATACCCAACAGACACGCATCCCGACCATCTGCAGCAAACACTGCGCCGTACGGCAGGCCGTCCAGATACTCCTGCAGGAAAAAACCGGTCTCAAGGCGATCCCCTGGCAGGTGAATGGCGATTCCATGACCGCCCCCGCTTCGCAGCGGTTTGCGTAGCCATCGGATACTAAAATCGAGGTCGAGGGGCTCGGAGTCAATGATGATCTTTGGCGCAGAAATACCGGCGTTCGTAAGGCACTCGAAGAATGTAACAGGGTCTCTTACCAATCCCAGAACAGTGGGGCTGTTACCGAGGATCTGTTTCCCGCCAGCCATCACCTCAACTACTGACGGATAGTTCTCCAGGTTAGCGACGTACATCAGGGCATCGAAGGTCAGGCCCGCAGACGCCTGGATCAGATATCCAGGATCGTACGGAAGGTTGAGGTCCCGTTTGATCGAGCGGTACGTACAGAGGAGTCCTAGGTCGAAATCTCCGAAGTAGTCGACCGTAACGATCCGATGCCGCAGTCCGCTTTGAACCGCCGACTCCGCCAATCCGCGCGCGCTGACTCCCCCGATCAGGATATCCACCGATTCCTCTTTCTGCCGAGGCGGGAGCAAACAACAGCAGGTTAAGCGGCGTGCGGGTGCTGTCTCATCCTGGGATAGGTGTGCGTGCTCCGGCTATCTGCTACGACAGTTGCTCACGTCTTAATTCTTGAGCCCCTGTACCATCTTTGTGAGCGTCTGCTTCGCGTCGCCGAATACCATCATGGTATTAGGCAACACAAAGAGCTCGTTATCAATACCTGCAAAACCAGGGCTCATGCTGCGTTTGAGCACGATGACCGTACGCGCCTCGTCCACGTTGAGGATCGGCATCCCGTAGATCGGACTCGACGGGTTCGTTTTCGCGCCAGGGTTGACGACATCATTGGCGCCGACAACGATCACCGCATCCGTCTTGGAAAATTCGTCATTGATATCTTCAAGGTCGCAGATCTGATCGTACGATACGTTGGCCTCGGCCAGAAGAACATTCATGTGGCCCGGCATGCGGCCCGCTACCGGGTGGATCGCGTATTTCACTGTGGCGCCATCCGAGCTCAGCAGATCGCCTACTTCGCGCAGGGCATGCTGTGCCTGGGACACGGCCATTCCGTAGCCGGGTACGATGATGACTTGCTGCGCATTTTGAAGGACAGTAACCGCATCATCGATCGTCCCTTCGGACACCGCGCCCGTGGCGGATATCGTAGCGGAGCCGGCGGTACTCACAGCACCGAATCCACCAAATAGCACGTTTGTCAAAGACCGATTCATCCCCTTGCACATAATATTCGTCAGAATGATGCCGGACGCGCCCACGAGAGATCCGGTGATGATCAGGGCGTTGTTGAACAGGACAAAACCTGTCGTAGCCCCAGCCACCCCTGAATACGAGTTAAGCAGGGAGATAACCACCGGCATGTCGGCCCCTCCGATAGGGATCACGACAAGGATTCCCAGGACCAGACCTACCAGATTCAGGAGGATAAAGGGGCCCCATGCGCCAGGATCGACCGTCACCCAGCCACCCAGGAGAATGGCCCCCAGGAGGAGCAGCACATTGATCCAGTGCTGCCCGGTAAAAAGGATCGGTCGTCCCGGCATCAACTCTTGTAGCTTGGCAAAGGCTACGACACTTCCACTGAAGGTCAACGCGCCCACGAATACGGAGAGCTGGACCGCGATCAGAGCGATTAGGGGGAGCTCGCTGCCGGATCGGTACAACTCTGCAATGGCGACAAGTTGGGAGGCGCCGCCCCCGACCCCGTTAAAGAGGGCAACCATCTGGGGCATAGCCGTCATCTGGACTTTCGTGGCCGAGACAACTCCGATGACGGAACCAACCACGATCCCGGCGATAATCTGAGTCCAGGTGAACTCGCCCCCCCGCATCAGGGTCGCCAGGATGGCCAGGCCCATGCCGACGGCTGAGAGGAGATTCCCAGTCTTGGCGGTCGGGACCCCACTCATCATCTTGAGACCGACGATGAACAGAACGGTCGCGGCCAGGTACAGGACCTCGATGATCATTGCGACTTCCCCCTCTGACCCTTCTCCTCCCGTTTAAACATGCGGAGCATCCGGTCCGTGACCAGGTAACCCCCCACAACGTTGATGGTCCCGAAGGTCACGGCAAGGAAGCCGAGTAGGCCCAGCAGATCAAATCCACCGTACCCGGCAGCAATAAGGGCCCCAACCAGCGTAATCCCCGATATCGCATTGGAGCCCGACATCAGCGGGGTATGCAGGATGGGGGGGACTTTGGAGATCACCTCAAACCCCACGAAGATGGCCAGGACAAAAACATAGACGGCAAGCATCACCTCATTCGCCATTATCCTTCTCCCCTCTGCATCAGGACCTTGACCTTGGGATGGACCACCTCACCCATATGGGTAATCACACACCCTTGCGTGATCTCCTCCTGGAGATTGAGCTTCAGCCCACCATCTTTGTCCGTCAGGTGCAGGAGAAGTTTCTCCATATTACGCGAGTACATCTGACTCGCGTGGACCGCCAGGCGACTCGGAAGATTCAAGCGGCCGATAACCGTGACCCCATGCTTCACCGTTTCATTTCCGGGTTCGGTCAGGGCGCAGTTGCCGCCCTGCTCCGCCGCAAGGTCCACGATGACCGATCCCGGCCTCATGGCCTGCACCATCTCTTCCGTAATCAGAATAGGAGCGCGCTGGCCGGGAATAAGGGCTGTCGTAATACAGACATCAGACTTAGCGATATGCCGGCGTAGAAGTTCCGCCTGTCGTCGCTTGTATTCATCAGAAAGTTCCTTCGCATACCCGCTCGATGTCTGCGCGTCCTCAGCCATGTCCACCTCAACGAACCGCGCTCCAAGACTTTCTACCTGCTGCCGCACGACCTTTCGCGTATCGAATGCCTCCACTGCGGCGCCGAGCCGCCTCGCGGTGGCGATAGCCTGAAGCCCCGCGACACCGGCGCCCAAGATCAGCACCTTGGCCGGCGCAATAGTCCCCGCTGCAGTCATCAACATCGGAAAGAATTTCGGAAGTGCATACGCAGCCATGATCACCGCGTAGTATCCCGAGACCGTGGCCTGCGAGCTGAGGACATCCATCATCTGGGCCAGCGTAGTTCGAGGAATGCTGTCCACCGCAATCGCGGTAATCTTACGAGACGCAAGGGCCTGGACGAGGTCCTGGTTGACCATCGGATACAGCAAGCTGATGATCGTAGTGCCTTCGCGAATCTTCAGCAATTCCGCCGGAGCAGGGCGCTGAATCTTGATGATGACATCCGTGGCGGCAAGCAGCGCTTCCGCCGAAGGCTCTATTACGGCACCGGCCTCCTCGTACTCCCCATTCCGGAAGCACGAACCTTCACCCGCACCGGACTCCACGGACACCTCGACTCCCTTTTTTATCAGTCGCTTAACTGTTTCCGGGATAATTGCGACACGCCTTTCTCCCGACTCAATCTCCTTTGGAACTGCAACCCTCATCTATCGACTCTCTCGAATATGGTTAGACTGTCGTCTCGCACTCGACATTACTCCGAGAATGGTCATGGTCCCCCGTGGCCCCTGGACGCAACAGATGAATGGACTCGATTTCTAGGCTGGAGGCGGCTGTTCAGCTATCCGTTAGGTTCTAACGAGCTTTAGCGCCACCCATAGCCGCATAGTGTACTAAAACGCAACATCTAACGTCAACTATAAAAAACCTACGCCGAGTGGAAGGATATCCAATACTCGGTCGAACGAAATACGCGACAATAGGCTGGGAGGCAGGTAGGCTGAATACCGAACGCAGTAGACGGAATCACCAGCAGAAGCTATTCAGGAGAGGATCGACGCGTTAACCCTTCCCTTCGCCGGATCGCTTGTCCTCGCCCTTCTCCTTCTTCGGTGTCACATCGATGGCATCCTTTCCCGTCAACGAATCTTTGAAGCCTCGAATGGCTTTACCCAGGCCGCTGCCGAGTTCCGGTAGTCGGCTGGCGCCGAAAAGGAGCATCACGATGATGAGAATGATCAATAATTCTTGAACCCCCAATCCAAACATATACCTTCCTCCCTGCGAGATCCCTCACGCGTAAGGGACCCGCTCATCTCCGAGCCTGCGAGTCAACTTCGCACTGTCGAAATGCTCCAGAAAAGGGATAGCGAACTTCCGACTCACCCCCAGAAGCTCCTTGAACTGCTGGACCGAGATGGCGGCATGGAGCGTGAAGTGGTCGAGGAGCATCTCCTTCGCATGGCTATAATGGTCGCGGTGAAGATAGAGGTTGTCTTTGATCTTGACCACTGTCCCCTCATCGGCAAGGCGATGAAAGATCGTGATCCCGGTCTTGCTGTCCGCTCCGGCCTGAACAAGCGCCGGCTCCAAGTCCGGCGGCTGAAAGCCCGCCTTCTGGTAAATTGCGGCTAATCGTTCTTTGACGGCCTGCTCCGTTGCTGAGAGGGTAGGCCGGTGCAGAAAATTCCGCACCTTCTCCCGGTCGATGGCGATTCGCTGCGTCTGCGCAAGGTCCTGGAGCAAGCGAGCGAACAGGACCGGTCCAACCTGATGGAGCTTGGACCGCAACTCTTCCTTCGGCAGCCCATCCTTGAGGGGCTCTTGCTTATGGAAATCCTCCAGGCGGGACAGGACCTCCACCGCCAGACGATCATAGCATTGCCGGTGAACGTACCCGGGATCGCCTTTCGTGCCCAGCGCCATAGCCACACCGTCCTCTATGAGACGCGTGATTTCTCGCCGTAGTGTGGTCTCATCCAGGCTGGCCGAAACCCTGAGCGCGTCCAGCGTGATCGGCACCGGCCCGGCTTGCAGCAGCAGGCGCTCGATCTGCTGACCCGATGTGCCGGTCTGCAGGACCTTGAGGTGCTCGAGCAACGGTGCCTTGACCCGTCGTTTTACGGGAGGGTTTGGGTCGAGAATGCTCCCACCCCCGACCGTCATGGCAGGTGAGTAACTTCGGATCACGTATCGGTCGCCGGCCAGGGCGCCGGCCATTGCCTCCAGTCGCAAGTGGACAAAGGTCTCTTCGCCAGGTTTCAACTCCTCACGATCGAGCAGCACGACGCGGGCCAGGATCTCGCTCGTTCCCAAGTGGAACCGAACCCTCGCCCGATTTCGCAAGGCACGGGGGGCGTCCTTCAACAGGGCTAACGATGCGTCGAAGGCCATAGTGGGTTTTAAAGCGCCAGGAAAAGCCAGAAAATCGCCTCGATTAAGTTGATCTACCTCGAGACCGGGCAGGTTGACGGCAATTCGCTGCCCGGCCCAGGCCTGTTCCACCGTGTGGCCATGGACCTGCAACCGGCGGACCCTCGAACGCAGTTCTAAAGGCAGGACAACTACCTCATCTCCGGCCCGCACAGTCCCGGACCACAGGGTCCCGGTCACCACCGTGCCGAACCCTTTGATAGTAAAGACCCGATCGATCGGGAGACGGAAGATTCCGTCATGGCGCTTCGGCTCGATCGTCTCGGCCGCCTCGCGCAGCACCGCTCGCAACTGCGGGAGTCCTTGCCCGGTGACCGCGGACACGGCAACGACGGGGGCACCCTCAAGAAAGGTCCCGGCCAGGAACCCTTTTAGGTCGGCCTGCACCATCTCCAGCCAATCGGGCTCGACGAGATCGACCTTCGTCAGCGCCACGACGCCCCTTTTCACCTGAAGCAGCTCACAGATATGAAGGTGCTCCCGCGTCTGCGGCATCACCCCCTCGTCGGCGCCGATAACCAGCACGACCAGATCGATCCCTCCGACGCCCGCAAGCATCGTCTTGACGAACCGCTCATGCCCCGGGACGTCTACAATCCCGAGTTGGAGATCGTCGGATAGGGCCAGGTTGGCAAAACCCAACTCAATGGAGATCCCCCGCTCCTTCTCCTCCTTCAACCGGTCGGTGTCGATGCCGGTCAGGGCCTTGACGAGCGAGGTCTTGCCATGGTCGATGTGGCCAGCA
Organism: Candidatus Methylomirabilis sp.; assembly: GCA_002634395.1. Classification (GTDB taxonomy): domain Bacteria; phylum Methylomirabilota; class Methylomirabilia; order Methylomirabilales; family Methylomirabilaceae; genus Methylomirabilis; species Methylomirabilis tolerans. The sequence goes on along the minus strand of NSJM01000011.1, from coordinate 1,273 downwards.
GTCCCGATGATGATATGCTTCATCGTCACACCGTCATCGTAGCATACGGGGCTTCGCGCCAGCAAGGTTGAACTCCCGCAGGCGATTCGTTACGTCGAGACGTTGGAGCTTTACGAAATCCACATGCTCGGCATTGTAGGAAATGCTGGAAGAATTACCGGTTCATAATGGAGGGTGGAAGTGCTATATCACCAATGCAATTAAGGAACCTGAAATAGTTGCAACCCGGAGTGAGCGAAAACGCGACGCCCGATATTGGCAACAACAAGCGGAGAGATGGCTGCCTGTACTTCAACAACAGATAGACGATGGAACCCCCAAAGTCTTTGTTGCTCTCGGCGGGCAAGCGCACAACATCCTAATGCATATGGAACGTTTGGGCTTGAAGTGCCCACTGGTGATCAAGGTCAATCACTATTCGTATGTCATGTTTCGGCCGGAAGCAAGAACAAGGCGAGGGCCTCGCCATCCGGACCGGATTGCGGAGTTCAAATCCAGCATCTGTGCAGTCGCCAAAGCATATGATGCCTAACACTCGCATCGCGCCGGACGGCTTCCTGCTACGCTGTCCTCCGCAGTCCACCACTGAACAAGCACTTGGAGCAGGCGGTCGGCTGCACAGAACCGCAGCGCCACCGAGCGAGGCGTAGATTATGCTCCCATAGTGCACACGTCCTTCGCTGCGCCGTTCACTCGGCACACCCTTTCCCCCACAATAGGTGTCCTACCAGTTATCCGAAGGCTCTTGCGCCACAGCTAAACCTTTGAGATGATTTACTCAGAAAATCAGCCACGACTGGAACCCCTCAACCCCCCTTTGCCAAAGGGGGGTTGAGGGGATATTCATGATACATGGGTGGCCCCAGGGCCATGACCATTCTAAGGGTATCCTACTTCGGCCCGCGAAGGTTGCCCCATACCAGTGGAGGTTTTGCTATGGGTTCGAAACTGAAGACTTTAACGGCCGAACAACGCCGCCAAGCGCAGCAAGTCACGCTCGGCTCTCCAAGGATGCGGTACAGTATCTTGCCACGCCTCCTCTTCATGACGATGGACCTCGTGTATGGTCGCAAAAAGACGTTCAGTAAATTTAAGGTCCTGGAACTCATCGCCCGCGTCCCGTATCAGTCCTGGGAGAACGTGGCCTACATTGCCATCACCCACATGTATGCCGATCGTGAGTTTGCCCGCCGGGTTTTCGACCGGGTCAAGGAGGCCCGCGAGGCTCAAGATAACGAGATGTGGCACTTACTCATCCTGGAGGAACTCACCC
>NSJM01000010.1 GCA_002634395.1 Candidatus Methylomirabilis sp. | reverse complement strand
CCAGTGTGGCATGTAAGAGAACCTCCGGTATGGTGCATCTCATCCTTGGTGCGGGTGCGCCAATACTTTGCGTTGCGTCCAATGATACTTCGAAAGATCAATTCTGTCCATCACACGAAGACCTCCCGCGACGTTCATCCTGCTCCTGGTGGGAGCATGAGTCTTGATCCATGAGTTCTTTGGTTGCAAGAGGAGTCAAGCAGGCGGAAGCATTAGCATCGGTCCCGGTAAGACTCCGAATGAACACAGAGCCTGATTCGCCTTGACTTCACTCGATTTGTCGCTATAGTAAGAGTGAGTGTGACTTGGTGGCACATCTGCAAGTCACGCTCACCGAGGCTGTATGCTCGGTCGCGTCACTCGTTCGTAGGGTGTTGAGTGGTATCGGCGATCATCACGGTAACGACAGATAACATGATATAACAAATATAACATTGTGACGGATTCTTCCAGAGGGGTCCGGAAGTAGCGGCCAGCTATTTTCGGAGGATAAAGGGGTGGTCGGGCCGCCATCCGCTTCACGCGGATGGCGGCTTTTTATTTGGTGACAAAGGAACACCCATGTACCACTGGCACACCACGACGCAGGGAAATGCACCTTCGTCGCCTCCCTGTCCCCCTCGGTGGGGGGTTCGGAGGAATCACGGCATCCACCAGAGGATCGACGACACAACTCAACCTTGACAGCCCGTAACGACTGCGCAATATTATTGACTATAAAGTCGTAAATGACCGATGAGTCAATAATAGTCCATAAAAGGAGGGAAATGTGGCGGTCGAACGGCGAGTGGAGCGCCGAAGGGCGGCGACGCGAGAGAGGCTCGTCAGTACAGCACTGGCGTTGTTCGCTACGCATGGGATCTATGATGTCACGGTGGAGGATATTACGGAGGCGGCCGACGTCGGGAAGGGAACCTTCTATCAACACTTCCCTTCCAAAGCTGCGATCATTCATCATCTCCTGCACGATGGGGTGAATGCACTGTTGGCCCGATGCCGACGTGAGGGTCGGTCGGCTGGGATCGAAAAAGAGCGGGTGAAGCGCCTTTTGCTGGCCCAGTTTCGATTTTTCGATGGGCGGCCGGACCTTCTGATCCTGTTTCACCAGGTCCGAGGTATGCTTAAATTACAAGTACCCGAAGGGCGTTCGCTTCAAAAGGAGTACACCCGGTACATCCGGTTCCTTGTCGCGGAGCTTGGAGCCTCATTAGATCGAAGGCGCTACTCCCGGGTGAGACTGATGCAAATAGCCTTGGTAATGGCCGGCTTGGTGACCGGTTATCTGTCTTATCGGATGATTCTTGGGTTAAAGAAGCATGGGGCCGCGGACCTGGAGGTGCCGACCCGCCTTTTCCTCGAAGGGATGGTGGGAAATGGTCAGGCGATGCTATGAGACGATCAACAAAAGACATGGACCCCGAGCGAGGGGTGGCGCATTACGTGAGCCGACTTATCGGGGGGGTCAGTTCGCCATCGAGCGGTCGATTGAGCAATGGAGAGGCACGATATGGATCTATATTTCGTAAAGAGGTCCTCATAACGAGAGGATATCGTCGAGAACGAAAAGGAGCGAAACATTGCGGATAATGGGGAGAGAGGTGAGGCGCAAGGCGCGAACGGCTAGGCTCCAATGGCACGCTCCTCTGAAGAGTGGGGTATGGCTCAGGGGCGTTGTTCTGACGTGTAGTCTTCTATTGGTCTCAGTCCTGAACGGGTGGAGTGATGTGCCTCCCAAAGAAGGTGGACATCACCGTCATCGGCTGGTGGCGCCTCCGCCGGAGTTCATGCCACAGAAAAGTCCGGTGAGGCCACAGCCTCGTCTTGCCATCCCCCCACGGTGGCGATTTGCCATACCGACCGGAGATCATCACGCCGGGCGGCAAGTCTTCGCCGACCTTGAATGCTTCAAGTGCCATGAGGTTGTTGGTGAGGACTTTCCCACGCCCGAAGCCGAACAGGGGGATGTGGGGCCTGCCCTCTCGGGGATGGGGGCGATGCACTCTGCGGAGTATTTCGTCGAGACGATCATCGATCCGAATGCCTCCGTAGCTTGGCGGATCAAGCACCACAAGGCTGAACAAGAAGGGTATCTTGGTGCTGATGGCACATCCAAGATGCCAAGCTACAACGACTCCATGACGGTCCAGCAACTCATCGATTTGGTGGCCTACATGAAGAGCCTGACCGCTAGAGAGCATAGGCATTAACAAGAGTGTCCGGGTTCCAGATGCCAAGCGGAAAAAGCAAGTATTTAGTTATAGAAGTTCAGCAGAAAAGCCACTGAGTGCTTCGGGAAGACTGGAGGTGAGGGGGTGGTCGAACGGAATATTATTGTGGAGTTGCTGATTGCGGTTGCTGTAGGGCTTCTGGCGAGCGCCTGGTTGCTTTGGCTGAGGCGGATCGGCCTGCGCGCGCTCACCAGATTGGCCCACACAACTGAGGGCAAGCTCGACGACCTGGCGCTCTCGGCATTCCGACTTCCCTCACTGCTCTGGTGTCTCGTGCTGGGCGTCTATATCGGCCTGATTGTGGCCCCCGCTATGCCGACCAGGATCGGTCAACTCATCAATGATGCATTGGTGATCGTACTGATCCTTTCTGTGACCATCGCCGTCGGTCGGTTCCTGGCTGCATCCGTCGTTTCCTATGCCGACCGTCTGGGTCTTGCGATTGCTGCAACAGGGCTTGCTACCGCGCTGGTGAAAGGCGTCGTCTACCTGTGCGGCGCCCTCGTCCTGCTGAGCACGCTCGGGATATCGATTACCCCCATTCTCACAGCCCTGGGTGTCGGCGGCCTGGCCGTGGCCCTCGCGCTTCAGGGTTCGCTGACGAACCTGTTTGCCGGAATCCACATCCTGGTGGAAAAACCGGTTCGCGTTGGTGATTATATCAAGTTGGAGTCGAGCCAGGAGGGGTACGTGGTCGATATCGGCTGGCAGACCACGCGAATCCGTATGTTGCCCAACAACATGGTCATTGTGCCGAACGCCAAGCTGGCTGAAAGCATCGTGGTTAACTACCACCTACCGGAGAAGCGGATGTCGGTCCTCATCCCGATCAGCGTGGGCTATGGGAGCGACCCTACTCAGGTCGAAGCGATCCTGGTTGAGGAGGCTACGAGAGCCGTCGGTGAGGTTCAAGGGTTGCTGGCCGAACCCGCCCCCTTCGTTCGGTTCATTCCCGGGTTCGGCGAGTCGTCGCTTGATTTCACTTTGATTGTACAGATCAGTGAGTTTGTAGACCAGTACCTGGTTCAGCATGAGCTGCGAAAACGAATATTTGCCCGCTTTCAGAAGGAGGGGATCGAGATCCCCTTCCCACAGCGAGTGGTCCACGTCCATACGGCGGCTATCGAGGTACCGCCTGCTGTTGGTACAGACACCGCAACGACGAGAGATGTCCATGCTGAGTAAAACCGAAAGGGGGGAAATATAATGGCTGAGAACGATTATCTAACCAAGGAGGATATGCGGTCTGCACTGATGAAAGGGATGCCAGTGCTGATTTTTGTCGCAATTCTGGTCGGTTTTCTGATTTTACATCCATGGATTCAGATTGGTGCAGGTGAAAGAGGGGTTGTCCTTAATTTTGGCGCTGTTCAGGAGAATGTGCTTGGAGAAGGACTGCATTTCAGAATACCTATCATGCAACGAATTATCCCAATGGATGTCAAGGTTCAGAAGGCAGTGACTGATGCTGCATCTGCATCGGCTGATCTTCAGGATGTGACTTTAGCGGTTGCGCTCAATTATCATATCCTCCCTGATAAGGCAAATGTTGTCTATCAAACTCTTGGGATCCAGTTCAAGGAGCGTATTATAGACCCTGCAATACAAGAGGTAATGAAAGCTGTGTCGGCCAGATATACAGCGGAAGAGCTTATCACAAAAAGGCCGGCGGTAAGCGAGGCAATAAGAGCGGCTCTTTCCGAAAGACTCCTGGCGTATAACATCGTAGTGGATGCGTTTTCTATCGTCACATTCAGCTTCTCACGAGTCTTTACTGAGGCTATTGAGGCAAAGCAGACAGCAGAACAGCTTGCACTAAAGGCAAAGAGAGACCTGGATAGGATAAAGGTAGAGGCAGAGCAGACGATTGCAGCAGCCAAGGCAGAGGCAGAGGCCTTGAGGCTGCAAAAAGCAAATATTTCACCGGATCTTATAGAACTTAGAAAGATAGAGGCCAATCTCAGGGCTATAGAAAAATGGAATGGCATACTTCCCCAGGTTACAGGCGCTGGGGCTGTGCCATTTATTGGCGTAGGTGGGCCACAGGAGAGCAGGGGGAGAAAGGAGAAAGACGGTTAGTCATCAGGATTTGCAGCTAAATAAGTAACATATTTCAGGCTCTTCTCCCAAAAGTGTCGGAGTGGTGAGAGGCCTGACCCCCTAGTATCCAATAAGGCCCCAAAAGGGAGACCTGGGGTGGGATGAATGCTTGAGCGTGCACAGGCATCCTTCGAGTTTTTCTGTTGCATCGAGCAACGCCAGATACTTGAGCTGAAAGCAGAGACCGAAAAGGAACTGGCGGGTCTGATAACACTGGTCTTGCTCAAGCAAATGAACTGATCGGGGCGAGAGGACGGGCAAATGCGGATTACTCTGCGGCTGGTGCTCGCAATCGTGACGGTCGTGAGCGTGATCGTGCTGGCCTTTACTCTGCTGCAGGTGCGTCAGGAAAAGCTGAGGCAGACAAGCGATCTTGAGCGCCGGACATCGCTGTTGGCCGAAAGCCTGGGGGAGACCGTCGAGCCCCTGGTTGGGCAAGGTCAATCAGCGCGGCTTCAACGGATTGTCGAGAAGTTCGGAAACCGGGAACGGCTCGCCGGCGTAGCTGTCTACGATATGAAGGGGCTCCCTCTGGCCGTTACGCACACGCTCGCCGCCCATGTTGCAACGCCTCCAAAGCGCGTGATCGAGGCAATAACTGCAGATCGCGAAATGAGCGATGTGATCACCATCGGTGATAAGCTGATGTATGTATTCGTTGTGCCGCTTCGCCCTGAGGCGCAGGTCGCCGGAGCTCTTGTGCTCTTCCATGATGCGAGCTACATCCAGCACCGTCTCGACCAGATCTGGCAGCACAATTTCATACGATTTTTGGTCCAGGCCCTCCTGATCTCGTTGACGACACTGTTCGTTGTGCAATTGACCCTGGTCAGGCCCCTCGCAAGAATGACAGAATGGATCAAGCGATTGCGCAAAGGGGAGGTGAATGATTCCTCATCACTCCCCAGTAAAGACCTCTTGAACCCGCTGGCGGCCGAGGTCACGCAATTGGCCAAGAGCCTCTCGGCCGCGAAGGCCGCTGCCGAGGACACCAGGTTCGGGCAAGCAGGGAACTCTCTTTGGGCGCCGACATCACTGAAGGAACATTTGCGGATCACACTCCAAGGGAGGTCGATTTTCGTTATCTCCAACCGCGAGCCTTACATCCATGTCAAAAGGGGGAAGCAGGTCGAATGCGTTGTTCCGGCGAGCGGCTTGGTGTCCGCACTAGAGCCTGTGCTGGCCGCCTGTGAAGGCACATGGATCGCCCATGGGAGCGGTGACGCCGATAGCCTGGTTGTGGATGACGCAGACAGGCTCAGGGTCCCTCCCGCAGACCCGAAATACATCCTGAGGAGAGTGTGGCTGACGAAGGCGGAAGAACAGGGGTACTACTATGGGTTTGCCAATGAAGGACTCTGGCCCCTCTGTCACATTGCCCACACCCGGCCCGTCTTTCAGGCAGACGACTGGCAATACTATCGAGATGTGAACGACAAGTTTGCGCAGGTCGCGTTGGCGGAGCTTGAAGGCGTTGAAGAGCCGTGCGTGCTCATTCAGGATTATCACTTTGCCCTCCTGCCCCGGCTGATCAAGGAAAGGCGACCTGATGCGCGCGTGGGGCTCTTCTGGCATATCCCATGGCCCAATCCCGAATCGTTCGGCATCTGTCCGTGGCAGCGCGAGCTGCTCCATGGGATGCTGGGTGCAGACCTGATTGGGTTTCACATTCAGTTCCATTGCAACAATTTCCTGGAAACGGTAGACCGAGTGCTGGAATCACGCATCGAGTGGGAGCACTTTGCCGTCAGGCGTGGCAACTCTACGACGTATGTCAAACCCTTCCCAATCAGCATCGCTTTCCCCGATGGCACAGCGGCGCCGGGCGAAGGCACCGTGGAGCCACAGGGCAAGGACGCGCTGCTCATGCAATTCGGCGTCCGGCCAACCTATCTTGCCGTAGGCGTCGACCGCCTCGACTACACCAAAGGACTGCTCGAACGCCTACGAGGCATCGAGCGATTTTTGGAGAAATACCCGAGGTTCCAGGGGGAGTTTACCTTCGTGGAGCTTGGGGCGCCGAGTCGCACCCACATCAAGCAGTATCAGGACCTGATTGCCGCCATCGAGGCCGAGTCGGATCGCATCAACTGGCGCTTCCAGAATGGCGACTGGAAACCCATTCTTCTCCTGAAACGGCACCACACCGGCCAGGCGATCCGGCTATTCTACAAAGCGGCCGATGCTTGCCTGGTGACATCGCTCCACGATGGGATGAACCTTGTGGCGAAGGAGTTCGTGGCGGCTCGGGAGGATGAACAAGGCGTCCTGATATTGAGTCGATTTACTGGGGCCTCTCGCGAACTGCGTGATGCCCTTATCGTCAACCCCTACGACATTGAAGAGCTGGCAGACGCCATCTATGCGGCTGTGAACATGACCAAGGAAGAGCAGACTGTTCGCATGCGGCGAATGCGTGAGGTGGTGAGGGAGCGCAACGTGTATCGATGGGCTGCCGATCTGATGACTGAGCTCGTTCAGGTTCGTGTGGAGGAGTCGCAGGTCTCAGTGACCTGACCTGATACGCCCCGATGGAATGGCTGTGGTCCCAATGGCCGCCGGTTGCGGCGGAAATACTGAGCAGTAGTTACACCGTGCTGCTCCTGGATTACGACGGTACCCTGACGCGGATCGCGCCCTCCCCGGCGCAGGCGACGCTGCCAGCGGCGACCCGGTCAGTGCTCCGGGAGCTCTCGCGCCGTCCTCGAATGACGGTCGCCGTGATCAGCGGACGACGGCTCAACGAGCTGCGACGGCTGGTCAGGGTGCGAAACCTAATCTATGTCGGCAATCACGGGCTGGAGATCTGGCACGATGGTCGGCAGGCCGGAGTGAACGTACCCCGGCCGTTCCAGGAGGCCGTCGCCCGTATTCGGTCTCAGCTCACCAGTCTGGTGGCCGATATCCCTGGCGTGCTTGTCGAGGACAAAGGCCTGTCGGTCAGCCTGCATTACCGGTTGGTACCGACCAGGCTGGAGATGCATCTCAAGGCGATGTTCCTGCGCGACGTGCTTCCCCTTGTTCGCGCATCGGGACTGACAGTTCTTCACGGAAAGAAGGTCATCGAACTCCGCCCCAGGCTCAACTGGACAAAGGGTCATGCCGCGCTGTGGTTGATGAAGCACATCCGCCGACGCTCGGTCCTGCCGATCTACATCGGGGACGATCGGACTGACGAAGATGCCTTTCGGGCACTAGCCAAGGGCATCACGATACGGGTCGGCGCCCTTGAGGGATCGAAGGCCCGTTATTACGTGCGGGATGTCAAGGAAGTGATGGCGTTCCTTCAATGGATGGCGGAAACCTTCAAACCGTGAAGCATTTTTCCATGAGAATCGGGACAAGGCTGGTTACCTCCCTGACGATCGCGGCGGCGATCGTGACGAGCCTGTATCTCTATCGACAGTTGAGCGCCGAGCGGGACGCGCTGATTGAGCAGCGAGAGCGAGAGATTCGGGTGATGGCCAGGACATTGGAGGTGGCCGTCCGGAACGCCGTCCGCCGGGACCAGTGGGAGGACGTTCAAGAGCTCTTTGAGGAGGCGAAGGGATACGCCGGAGTCGCTCGCGTGACACTCTTTCAGGCCGACGGTACGTCCCTTGTTGGAGGAGATCAAGAAGGAATCGAGGCGACGCCGACCAGGATGGAGTTCCAAGAGGCTATCCGGCAAAAAAAGCCGAAGAGCTTCTTTGATATGTTGAAAGGGGAGCAGACTCTCCACTACCTGCGCCCGATCCGACTGATCAACAGAGGTCCTGCCGTTATCGAGATCGTGTACCTGACCTCGCAGATCGAGGGAGCGTATCGCCGCCGCCGGGACGAGATTATCTTAGCCGGGATTGCCATCATGGTGGCGATCGCCATGGCGTTCTGGTACCTCACGAAGCGAAACATCTCCACGCCCATTCAAGCACTGATTGAGGGAGCTGCCGCCATTGGGGCTGGGGAGTTGGATCGACGGATCCCGATTACGCGGAGGGATGAATTGGGCCGATTGGCAGCCGAGTTCAATCGGATGACGGAAAACCTGAAACGGGCCAGGGAGCAGATCCTTGAGGAGACGGTCAAGAAGCTTGAGTTGGAGCGTCAGCTTCAGCATTCGGAGAAGCTGGCGGCGGTAGGACGGCTCGCCGCCGGTCTGGCTCACGAGATCGGGACGCCTCTGAATGTCATCTCCGGAAGGGCGGAGTATCTGCTCCCGGAGCTTTCGGGGGGTGATCGCAGATCAAAGAGCCTGCAGATCATTGTTGAGCAGATTGGGCGGATCAGGCGAACCGTCGAGCAGCTCCTCGGGTATGCCAGAGTTCACCCGCCCCACATCGCCCCTACGCCGTTGCCGAACATCCTCTCGAATGTCATGGCGCTGCTGGACCACGAGTTGACCATGGGAGGGATCCGTGTTGATCTGAAGCTTCCCGCAGACCTTCCCAGCGTTGCTGCTGATCCCGACTTACTTCAGCAGGTCTTCGTCAATCTCCTGCTCAATGCTCTTGACGCCATGCCGGCTGGCGGAGACGTACGGGTGGCGGCTGAGGCCCATAAAGACGTGATTGAGGTGCGCGTAGAAGATACCGGATGCGGCATCCCTCCTGAGAGCCTCGCTCGGGTCTTCGACCCGTTCTTTACGACCAAGAAGGTCGGGAAGGGAACCGGCCTGGGGCTCTCAGTGGTCTACGGGATCGTGAAGGATCACGGGGGGACTATCGAGGTGAAGAGCGAGCCGGGCGTGGGGACGACCTTCCTGATCGCCTTTCCAGTGTACCGCCCGTAGCCAATGCATACGGGTTCTCCGATTTAACGCATCATAGGAGGGTCTCTCGAGTAGGCGCAGGAAAGGCTCATAGGACGCTACAATTGCCCGCTACTGTAGGGGCGCTTCAAGAAAGGCCAGATCGTCACGGCTTCTTGATTCTTGCCAGCTCTGGGTTGGCAACCCTGACAGGAGGTCAAGATGGACCAGCGATGCTTCCGAAGGCTCCTAGAGGTAGCGGCTGTCAGTTTGTTGTGCGCGGCGTTCCTTGCTGCCACTCCAGTTTTTTCTTTCGAGGATTCTATCAGTCTGCGTGTGTGTGGCACACAGACAGATGGGAAGGACCTCATTATACCCCCACGGCCGGTGAACTACTGTGATAATCCGCTCACAGCTACCGCTGTCTTGCCTCCTGATGTTCAGAGCGCTCAGCTCCAGAGCGCTACCTCTGACAGCACGCTTCGCAGACTTGGCGAAGGTGAGGAAAACCCGCTGCGAAATGGGTTGGTCCATTCTTCCAGGGGGATGCAAGCATTGACGGTTGGCGATCGAGCCCACGCTCGGGAAGAGTTGGAGACCTTAATGAGTATCTTATCAAGTCTTTCGGGGGCGGCGACCCCTAGCGACCTTCGCCTCCAGCTCATCGAGGAAACAGCTCTTCTCAAGGCAGCACTTTCCGGTACCCCTCCAGATCAAGAGCTGGAACGTCAAGTAAACGAACAAGAAGAGGAGGAGGCATCCGATACGGAAGCCGCCCCAGACCTCGTCGTGCCCGAAGCAGCGCAGGGCTTGCCGCCGCTAGACAGCGAGATCGTGTCGATACCTGAACTTGACGTGAGCAACTTTGACGTGCCGATCGTGCTTAACGAGCAAGTCAAGGATTACATCCAGTACTATCAAACCCGCAAGTGGGGGGTCATGAGCCGGGCCTTCGAGCGTTCAGGGCGGTACCTGCCGATGATGCGAGAGATCTTTCGGGAGCAAGGCCTCCCGCAGGATCTCGTCAACCTGGCATACGTCGAAAGCGCTTTCAACGCTCGCGCCTACTCCAGGGCCAAGGCGTCAGGGATTTGGCAGTTCATCAAAGGGACCGGGAATCGGTATGGCATGAGGGTGAACTACTGGCTTGATGAGCGGCGAGATCCGGAAAAGGCGACCCGCGCGGCCGCCGCCTACCTGAAAGACCTGTACGAGATGTTTCACTCCTGGCCGCTGGCGCTGGCTGCCTATAATACGGGGGAGTATCGGATTCAGCGGGCCATCGACCAGCAGGGTACAACCGACTTCTGGGCGTTACGGCTTCCGAAGGAAACCGATCTCTATGTCCCGGCCTTTATGGCCATTACCATTATTACCAAGGACCCCAATCGATACGGCTTCGTTGCACCCGAAGAGGAACCCTGGGAGGTTGAGCGGGCGACGGTGCCGGGAGCCGTTCAGTTGCGTGCTATCGCGCGGGCTGTGGGCGTGCCGTTCGATGTCATCCGTGATCTCAATCCAGCCGTGATACGTGGGGTAACTCCACCGACCGCTGCTGCACATGAGATCAACCTGCCGCCTGGTACGAAGGCGATCCTTTTAGCGAAACTGGATCAGTTGCCTCGATCTTCTTCCCGTAAGGTCGTCCGGACCGCAGGCCGGTGGCATCGGGTAAGAAGGGGAGAGACCATGGGATTGATTGCATCACAGCACGAGACGACCGCTGCCCGGCTTGCCCGCCTCAATGGTAGAAGGGTAGACGACCGGCTGATGGTAGGCACACTGCTCCGCTTGCCATTAGCGCAACCTCCGAGCAAGCGGGCCGTAACCGTTGTTCGCGCTACCCGGTCCCGGACCCCCACAGCACGGGCCCAGAAGGGAACCCCATCCTCCCGCTCCACCATCCACATCGTCAAGCGTGGCGAGACGCTCTGGGGGATCGCACAAACCTACGCGGTGGCGCCTGAGGAACTGCGAGGGTGGAACGGGCTAGGACGGCAAGTAAGGCTCAAACCTGGGCAGACATTACAAGTGGCGGCTCTGGCTGCTAAGAGCAACCGTGAGGCTCGCCGAGGCGCTCTTACTTCTACAACCCGTGCCCTGTACCACCGAGTAAAAAGCGGCGACACCCTGTGGGAGATCGCGAGAGCCCACGATGTCACGCCGGAAGAACTCCGCCGCTGGAATGATCTTGAGCGTCAGGCCACGCTCCAGGTGGGCCAGAAGCTGATGATCCGCCTCAGTGAGAGTTGACCGAACCTCCCATCGTCTTATGAGCCTATCCGGCTGTAATACCTCCCGCGATCTCGAACTGAATCGCGCGGGCAGGCTCATGGGATCGGAGAGTTCCTCGCTGTGCAGGCCCATCGGAGGGAAGAACTCTTGTGCCACTCGATGCCCAGATTGGCGGGTCAATGATGTTGCATAGAAGATAAGACGAGAGGCACTTAATGGATTTTCCAACGGCTAAGTACAAGCTTCTTGACCAATTTAGATATGTCCTGGACTTCTGCGATATCGGTCGCGCATTCGATCGTTGTTCGTTAGAGGACATGATCGGTCCTGAGCGCCAAACCCGAGGCAAGGTCTACGTCGTTGCGATAGGGAAGAGCGCAGTCGGCATGGCGGAGGCATTTATCAGGAGGTCAGATATTGCCCCCTTTGCTGGCATTATGGCCGGTCCCGTGCTGAGGGGCTGGAGTCATCGTCGATTTCAGACTTTCGAAGGCGGGCACCCAATACCAAATAAGGAGAGTATGGAGGCAGCCAGGACTGCCTTATCCATGATGAATGGACTGACCAGTAATGACTCGGTGATCTTCTTGATTTCCGGCGGCGGCTCGGCCTGCTTCGAGTTGCCGATAAGTGATAGTATTACTCTGGATGACCTTGTGGAGCTGAACCGTGTACTGATTTCAGGCGAGTTGACCATCGTCGAGACCAATACGATCAGGAAGCACCTTTCCCAAGTAAAGGGCGGAAGACTCGCTGTCGCTGCAGCGCCGGCGCAGCAACTGACGCTGTACATATCCGATGTGCCCCGCGGTTATCCTTCCTTCGTGGCGTCGGGACCGTCGATGCCGGATGATTCCACCGTTCAGGAGATGAATATGCTCATCCGGAGACATGAGCTGATATCGGTACTCCCGAACTCCATCAAGGCGTTCATCCGGGGTGGCGTCGTGTCCGAAACACCGAAATCTGATCATCCAGTCTTTCGGACTGCACGGTGGTGTAAGCTTCTGGACAATGATGACGCCATCACCGCGGCGGTAAGTGTCGCTGAACAATCCGGTTGGCAGCCTATCGTGGTCGAGATGTCGGACGATACCTCTGCGCGTAAGGCGGCCAGAATACTGACCGAGCGAGCGGAGGCTGAAGTCAAAGACCTTGATGGAAGGCCCGTTGCGGTCATATCCGGCGGTGAGCTGGTCTCTCCGGTGTTGGGTCGTGGACGAGGGGGTCGGAATCAGGCATTCGCCTTGGAATGTGCAGAGATCATTGCAGGCAAACGGATAGCCGTGCTCAGCGCCGGGACTGACGGGATTGACGGCAACTCCAGTGCAGCGGGCGCTGTGGCAGACGGCACGACACTCAGCAGGGCTCTGGCGGCCGGCCTGACGGTGGCGAAGGTCCGTGAGCGATCCGATTCCAATGGATTCTTCGATCGCCTGGGGGATACAATTGTGACAGGCCCAACCGGCATCAATGTTCGTGATCTCAGGGTCGCAGTGGCATGGTGAGAGTGAGCCGAGTGCGAGTACGCATGGAAAGAGAGCGGCTATCGCGCAGGAGGAGGTTCGGTCAATGAACCTATACGAATTGTACGAGCCGAAGGTCCTGGTGGTGGATGACGATCAGGAGATGCGCCGGCTTCTTGAGGACGTCCTTACCAGGGAAGGGTTCCGCATCACTCAGGCTGCGAATGGATCGGAGGCCCTTGCCGAGATTCGAGGCACCCCATACGACGTGATCGTCCTTGACAAGATCATGACCGACATGAGCGGACTGGAGATCCTTCCAGAGATTAAACGGCTCCAACCCGAAGCGCAGGTCATCCTCATCACGGCCTTCGGCGACCGGGAGACGTGCGTCGAAGCCATGGGGAAGGGGGCGACAGCCTACCTCGCGAAGCCGTTCGGAATGTCCGTTCTCGTCCAGATGGTCAAGAAGGCCATCGAGCAGAAGTCCGGCGAAGCGTAACGATTGTTCAAGCGGAGGGCATCGAATGGGTGATTTCCATCAGGCAGGCGTGATCACGACACTCCATCGGCTTGGAAAGCCAAACCTGGAGCAGCTTGAGAAGGAGCTGGAAGAAACGCTGCTGTATCGGCCTATCGCCCTGGTGCTGCCATGCCTCTACTCTGAACTGGAGGGGGAGGCGCTGCCCAGGATCGTCGATGAACTGGCTCAAGTCCGCTATCTGCGAGAGATCATCGTTGGTTTGGGACGGGCCGGCGAAGAGGAGTTCTTGAGGGCCAAGGCGTTCTTCGCGCCTCTTCCGCAGGCGCCGCTCCTGCTCTGGAACGACGGACCCAGGATTCAGGCCCTCTACCATCTGCTGGAGGAACGCGGTATCTCGGCAGGTCCTGACGGCAAGGGGAGGTCGGCGTGGATGACATTCGGCTACGTCCTGGCCCGTGGCCAGAGCGACGTCATCGCCTTGCACGACTGCGATATCCTGACCTACCATCGAGAGCTGCTTGCCCGACTCTGTTATCCGGTGGCGAATCCGCGATTGGCGTTCGAGTTTGCGAAAGGCTACTACAGCCGGGTAACGGATCGTCTGCACGGGAGAGTCGTCAGGCTCCTGGTGGTACCCCTCATCCGTGCTCTCCAGCGGATTTTGGACCAGCAACCGTTCTTGACCTACCTGGACAGCTTCAGATACCCATTAGCCGGCGAATTTGCCATGATCGCCGATCTGGCCCGGGTAAACAGGATTCCGTCGGATTGGGGACTGGAGGTCGGGGTGCTGGCCCAGGTCTACCGGAACTGTGCTGTGGGTAGGGTCTGTCAGGTCGACCTTGCCGACACCTATGAACACAAGCATCAGGATCTCTCCGCGACCGATCAGACCAAGGGTCTGGCGCGGATGGCGATCGACATCACAAAGAGCATCCTGAGGACATTGGCTGAAGAGGGGACCGTCCTTTCCGATGGGCTCTTAAAGACCTTGCCGATCACTTATATCAGAACAGCCCGCGATATGCTGAGCCGATACCAGAATGACGCGTATATCAACCGGCTTGCGTATGACCAACATCAAGAGGGGCAGGCCGTAGAAGCCTTCGCGAAGGCGATCCAGTTGGCGATTGAGGCCTTCCTGGCAGACCCACTCGGTGTCCCTTTGATCCCGAACTGGAACCGCGTTCTGGCCGCGATTCCCGACTTCTTGACCCGGCTTCGCGAAGCCGTCGATCAGGATAATAAGTTGTGAGGCATTCCTCCGTATGGCTGCGCAACCGGGACAACACCACGGTCTCGTCTTCTAAGGCTCAAGCGATCTGACCGTAGAGGGAAACGGGTCGTGTACTGGAGGGGCGGATGAGTCGGATGTATTGGACAAATTTCCTGCACATCTACCAGCCACCAACTCAGACCCCGGAGATCTTAGGAAGGGTGACCAATGAGTGTTATCGGCCTTTGGTCGCTATTCTCCTCAGGTATCCTCATGCCCGGATCACCTTGAACATCAATGGCTGCCTGACCGAGCAACTGGTCCGTGACGGCTATCGGGATGTCATTGACGGACTCAGAGAGCTGGCCGCTCGCGGTCAGATTGAATTCACGGCGAGCGCCAAGTACCACCCCATCCTTCCCCTGATTCCGGAAGAGGAGGCCATTCGACAGATCGAACTAAACACCGAGGTCAATCGTCACTACCTGGGGACCGTCTATCGGCCACAAGGCTTCTTCTCGCCGGAGATGTGCTATAGTCGAGCGGTAGCAGAGATGGTCTGCCGCCTTGGCTACCGATGGATCATTGTGGATGAGATCAGCTATTGCGGCAAGCTGGGGACCGTCCGCTATGATCGGCTCTATCGAATTCGAGGGTTGCAGGATTTTTACGTCTTCTTCAGGGAGCGGTTTACCTCGGCCGGGATCACCTACGGGAGCCTTCCTACCGGGGAGACTCTGCTTCGACGTCTCGGCGCTGCTATCGGGCAAAAGCGGTACCTCCTGACCGGCACGGACGGGGAGATCTACGGTCATCATCGAAGAGGTCAGGAGCAGCTCCTGATCGACATCTTTGCCTCCGGAGCATTGGATCTTTGCCGACTTACCGATCTGTTCGCCCTGTTTCAAGAGAAAGAGGAAGTGGATCCCCTTCCCTGCTCCTGGAGCACGTGGGAGGATGAGCTGGCAGCCGCCATCCCTTACCCCCAGTGGGCCTACCCAAGCCATGGGCTGCACGATACCCAGTGGGCCCTCACCCGCCTGGCCATTAAGGCTCTGGCTTCAGCCGATCGATCCGCACCTGGCTATGAGGCGGCTCGGCAATGTCTGGATGAGGGGCTTCATAGCTGCCAGTACTGGTGGGCTTCCTGCCGCCCGTGGTGGGATACGGGGATGGTCGAACGGGGGGCAGCGCTGCTGAAGCAGGTTGTTGACGCTATGAAGTCTCAGCTCTCCCCTGAACTGGTTTGTCGGGCCGCCCTTCTCGAGGAGCAGATCAGAAAGACAGCTCGGACATGGCAGGAGTCCGGCAAGGCCCGCACACTCAGGAGGCAGTATCTCGAGACCCATCCCGGCGTATCTTCGCTGCTCACCTTCGGGTGAGAAGGAGAGAGCGGATGATGGTCGAGGTTGCCGCGTCAGGGACAATCCTGAAGGAGCAATGGTGCTGGCAGAAGTCTGCGGGGCGACAGGGTCGGATCACGAGATACGTGTTGTGGAGCTTCCACCAGACGTCCATTTGGCAATCAACGCACTCCAGATGGTTGTGATGAAGGGCATTGACCTCATCATCTTTACCGACTTGGACGGGTCCCTTTTGGACTACGCGACCTATTCGTTTGAGGCGGCTTATCCGGCTCTGCAAGAGATCGAGCGGAGAGGGATCCCTCTCGTTCTTTGTACGAGTAAGACGAGGGCGGAAGTGGAGTGCTATCGCCGTGCCCTCAACAACCGCCACCCGTTTGTTGTGGAGAACGGCGGTGCTGCCTTTATTCCTAAAGGGTATTTCGCCTTTGCCTATCCTTACCAGAGAAAGATCGCCGGGTACTACGTTATTGAGACTGGTAGTCCTTACTCCCAACTGGTCGCAGCTTTGAAAATGGCAAGGAAGGATAGCGGCGTCAAGGCCGTGGGCTTTTCGGATCTGAGCGCGGAAGAAGTAGCTCGGCTCACCGGACTTCCTTTGAAGAAGGCATGCCTGGCCAAGGAGCGGGAGTACGACGAACCCTTCTTTGTCGATGAGTCGGAAGAAGAAGCGGAACGGATGAAAGCGCTTTTGAGGGAGCGGGGCTTCCTGTGTATGCGGGGAGGGAGGTTCGACCACCTCACCGGGTGCAACGACAAGGGGAGAGCGGTCTCAACGTTGACCGAGCTTTTTCGGCAGGCCTCTGGAAGGGTGCGTACGGTAGGTATTGGGGACAGCCAGAACGACCTTCCCATGCTTCAGGCTGTAGATATCCCCATCCTCGTCCAAAGGATCGACGGGAAGTACGACCAGACGGTCAGGATCCCCAATCTCATCCGTGCCCAGGGGATCGGGCCGTACGGCTGGCGAACGGCCGTCCTGGAGCTGCTCGTCCGCGAGGACTGAAGAAGGTGGAACAGTTCCTCTATGAACCGGTGCTGGAAAGGCTGCACGAGATCAGGAAGGCCGACATCCTGATCGGAATCCCGAGCTACAACAATGCCGGTACGATCGGGGACGTGGTCAAGACCGTTGCCTCCGGACTCGCCATGTACTTTCCGCGCGCCCGGTCCGTCATCGTCAACTCCGATGGAGGCTCTCAGGATGGGACCTCACAGGTTGTTGAGGCCGCTCTGGAAGACCCCTCCCTCCTGCTGGTTCAACATCCCGTGCCTCCCATCCACAAGATCATCACGCCCTATCATGGGATTCCCGGCAAGGGGAGCGCCTTTCGAACGATCTTCAAGATTGCCGAAGCGCTTGAGGTGCAAGCCTGTGCGGTCGTCGACTCGGACCTTCGCTCTATTTCGCCCGAGTGGGTGGATCGGCTGATCCGACCCATTTATGAGGGGGGATTCGATTATGTGGCGCCGCTGTACCGTCGGCACAAGTACGACGGGACCATTACGAATAGTATCGTCTACCCCTTGACCAGGACCCTGTATGGCCAACAGATTCGACAGCCTATCGGTGGCGACTTCGGCTTTTCAGGGAAGCTGGCCGCCCTGTATCTCACCAAGCAGGTATGGGAGACCGATGTGGCCCGTTTCGGGATCGATATCTGGATGACGGTCACCGCGGCCGCCGAGCGATACCGGATCTGCCAGGCGTTCCTCGGGGCCAAGATTCACGAGCACAAGGATCCGGGGCAGCATCTCGCCGGGATGCTGGTGCAGGTGGTGGGCTCTCTCTTCAGCCTCATGGAGGAGTACCAGAGCGTGTGGCACACCACGCAAGGATCGAATCCTGTCCCCATCTTTGGACCGTTACACGAGGTGGAGGTGGAGCATGTCTCGGTGAACGTGGAACGGATGGTGAACGCCTTTGAGCAGGGCATTCGCGATCTATTACCTATCTGGGAGATCATTCTGGCCCCTGAGACCTTGACCGAACTGCTGGTCATCGCTCCATTGGAGACGGAGGAGTTCCGGTTTCCGATGGATGTCTGGGTCGCTGTCGTGTACGATTTCGCGCTGGCCTACCACCATCGGGTTCTGCACCTGGAGCATCTGCTCAAGGCTCTGACCCCGCTCTACCTCGGCAGGACCGCCTCTTTCGTGCTGGAGACGCAAGAGAGCGGCCATCAGCAGGTCGAAGGGGTCATCGAAACGATGGCTGAACGGTTTGAGGCGATGAAGCCATACCTGGTGGCACGTTGGAGGTAAAACGATGAATGAGCTATGGCAAGAGGCGATACTCGATGCCGTACAAAACACCGGTAAACGGCTGACCCTCTTTCTGCCGAACATCCTGGCCATGATGACCCTCGTCGTCATTGGCCTCGTGGCAGGGTGGATCGTGAAAAGTCTTCTCCACCGGATCCTGGTGGCAGTGAAGTTCGATCCGCTCTGTGAGCGATGGGGGTTGAGCCAGTCCCTGACCAAGGCAGGGGTGAGGCGACCCTGCTCCTCCCTCGTTGGCCGTCTGAGCTTCTGGGCCGTCTTCCTTGTGTTTACCTTCATGGGGATCGACGCCTTGAACCTGCCGGCGGCCACTCGCCTTACCGCGGGCGCCCTGGACTTCTTACCCCAACTCCTGACCGCCCTTCTCCTCCTCTGGGCCGGGTGGTTGCTCGCCATCTTTTTGGCCCAAGGGGCCCTGATTGCGGCCGTCAATGCCCAGTTGCGGGGAGCACACTTTATCGCCACCCTGATTCGGTGGGGCGTCCTGATCTTCACTGCGGCAACGGTCCTCACCCAATTAGGGATCGCCAAAGAGATGGTGGTGGCGGCCTTCTCGATTGCCTTCGGTGGCGTCGTACTGGCCCTGGCGCTCGCCTTTGGCCTGGGCGGTCGGGACCTGGCCAGAGAGCTGCTCGAACGTCGCCTCCGCAACGAGAAGGATCAGGAGGAGAAGGATGAGATCTCGCATCTCTAGGCTGGGAT
The DNA here is from genome assembly GCA_002634395.1 of Candidatus Methylomirabilis sp. Lineage (GTDB taxonomy): Bacteria > Methylomirabilota > Methylomirabilia > Methylomirabilales > Methylomirabilaceae > Methylomirabilis > Methylomirabilis tolerans. Next base: position 34,148 of record NSJM01000010.1, on the reverse strand, counting down.
TTGGGGCATTCTTCATCATTGTCCTTTCCATCCTTACCGGGTGCACCAGGGATGAGGGCATCAAGGACATAGAAGGCGGAGCGAGGATCGTGTTCGCCCATTTCAAAGTACCCTCACCCGAGACTCTTTCCGGGCTGATCGAGGCGTTTGAGCGGCAGAACCCGGGAGTCAAGGTGATCGAGGAGATCCTTCCCACATCTACGGACCAGCAGCATCAGTTCTACGTGACAGCTCTCGAGGGCCGGTCCGCGGCCTTTGACGTGTTTGCGCTGGACGTCATCTGGATTCAGGAGTTCGCCAGGGCGGGGTGGCTCCTGGATCTCACCCCGAGATTAGGGGCCGATAGGTTAGCGGGGTTTCTGCCCGGCCCCGTTGAGGCCGCAACCTACAAAGATCGAATCTATGCGGTCCCCTGGTTCGCGAATGCGGGAATCCTTTACTTCCGAAAAGACCTGCTCTGGAAGTACGGATTCGCGCCTCCCCGGACCTTCACGGAGCTGTCGCACCAGGCGAGAGTCATCCTGGAAGGGGAACGGGATTCTAATCTGAAGGGGTTCGTCTGGCAGGGGAAGCAGTATGAGGGGTTGATCTGTGTCGCCCTGGAGTTCATCCACGGAAATGGGGGTGCAGTTCTCGACGGGCGCCAGTCGGCCCTTCGGGATAAACAGGCGGTTGAGGCGCTACAGTTGATGCATGACCTGATCGCTGTCGACAAGATCTCTCCTCACCTTGTGACATCGGCGGATGAGGAGGCCACCCGCCACCTCTTCGGAGCCGGACGGGCAATCTTCATGCGGAACTGGCCCTACGCCTTGGCGCTATACGAGCAGGAAGATTCCAAGGTACGAGGGAGGGTCGATATTGCCCCGCTCCCTTCCTTTGAGGGTTATCAAAGCGCTCCGACACTGGGGGGCTGGTTGCTCGGGGTCAACCGTTTCTCAACACGTTCGGATCTGGCCCGGAAACTCGTCGAGTTTCTGACCAGTCAGTCCGTTCAGAAGGTTCTGGCAATCAAGCTCGGATTTCCACCGGCACGCCATGCCCTCTATCACGATGCAGAGCTCAAAATGGCGAACCCCTTCATCCCGCCCCTGTACGAGGCGATGCGCCGGGCCCGTCCCAGGCCTGTCACTCCCTTCTACCTCATGATCTCCCAACTCCTCCAACCGGAGCTGAGCGCGGCAATCATGGGGGTGAAACCGCCTGAGCGGGCTCTGGAGGACGCCTCCCGACTCATCGAGCACATCCTGAAGCTGGAGAGGGAATGAGAAAGGACGAGATCAGGCCCGCCTTGCTTATGATTCTGCCGGCCTGCCTGTTCATCGGGGTTGTGGCCATCTTCCCGATCCTGAACGCCTTCAGGATCAGTCTCGATCGGAGGATGCCTGTGTTCGGCATCTCGTACTTCGTGGGTCTCGACAACTACCGCTTCCTCCTCCAGGACCCCCGCTTTTGGCAAAGCTTCCTGAATACCGCCTACTTCTCCCTGCTCTCCGTCTCCCTGGAGCTGGCTCTCGGCCTTCTCCTGGCCATACTCCTTCACGGGTCTTTTCGAGGACGGGGCCTCTTTAGGGCTGTCGTGCTCATCCCATGGGCTATCCCCACCGTGGTCTCGGCCAGGATGTGGGAATGGATCTTGAACCCCGACTTCGGCCTGCTGAATTACCTTCTGCAGCAGATAGGCCTGCTGTCCTCCCCGCTCAATTGGCTTGGGGATCGCGTCCTGGCCATGCATGCGCTCATCCTGGCCGACGTCTGGAAGACCAGCCCCTTCGTAGCCCTCATCCTGTTGGCCGGCCTCCAGATGATCCCTGAGGAATTGTATGAGGCAGCGAGGGTAGACGGAGCCGGCGGGTGGCAGATCTTTCGGCGGATCACCTTTCCTCTTCTATTGCCCTTTATCCTCATCGCTTTTCTCTTCAGAACGCTCGATGCCTTCCGGATCTTCGATCTGGTCTATGTGCTGACAGGAGGCGGACCGGCCAACACCACCGAGACGTTAAGCCTCTACGCCTACAAGCTCCTTTTCCAAACCCTTCAGTTCGGCTACGGCTCTGCGGTGGCCGTGGCGACCTTTCTCACCGTCCTGCTCATCAGCACTGTGTGTATCCTTCTCGTTAAGAGGCAGCATCATGGGTAGCCGGATAAGGCGGCTTGCAAGACGGTCGATCTTTTGGGCGCTCTTAGCAGGTCTGGCCACCTTCTGTCTCCTGCCCTTCCTGTGGCAACTGCTCACATCGCTCACACCCACTTCCGAGATCAGTACGCTGCCGCCGCTCTTTCCGACAAGGCCGGTCCTCGACCATTACCTCGCCATCTTTCAAGACCGCCCATTCGGACGGTTTATCCTGAACAGCGTAATTGTCGCCTCCCTGACTACCGTGTCCTGCCTCTCCATCGGCTCCCTTGCAGCATTTGCCATTGCCAAGCTTCAGTTCCGAGGCAGGAACCTCCTGCTCTTCCTGGCCCTCTCAATCTCCATGTTCCCTCCCATTGCCGCGGTGAGTCCGCTCTATCTGATCATTCGAATCCTGGGATGGCGGGATACCTACGCCGGGCTTGTTGTCCCCTATACCACCTTTGCCCTCCCCCTCGCCATCTGGATCCTATGGAGCGTCTTCAGGGACATCTCGGACGAGTTGTACCTGGCGGCTCTGGTAGACGGCTGTACACCGTTTCAGGTCTTCGTTCGGATCTTCCTCCCCCTCGCCGCGCCGGGGATCGGGACAGCCGCCATACTGGTCTTTATCTTTGCCTGGAATGAATTCCTCTATGCGCTGACCTTCACCTCAAGCGAGGCGATGCGGACGATCCCTGTGTCCATCGCCCTCTTTCCAGGTCTTCACGAGGTCCCCTGGGGAGAAATGGCGGCCGCCACGATCGTTGTTACCACGCCATTGATCCTTCTCATCCTTTTCTTCCAACGCCGTATCGTTTCCGGTCTCACGGCCGGTTCAGTGAAGGGGTAGAGTTGGGGATTTCCGGAGGAACCTGCTTTGTTAGACCGCTGTCATCAAGATGTCTTATGATGACGTATATGCTTACCAGAACCGATGATATGATGAGAGCCGGCTAAGAATTGCCACATAGTGCTGAACCGTGCAGAGAGAGGCGATGCCTGGTCATGAGGTAGTGAGTGATCTGCTGGCAATATTTGCCATCTCGATCGCCGTCGTCTTTCTCTTTCAGAAGGTCCGCCTGCCCTCGATTGCGGGGTTCCTTGTTGTGGGGGCGCTGGTAGGTCCGTACGGCTTGAACCTGATCTCGGATCTGGATCAGGTGCGCGTTGTTGCCGAAATCGGTGTGGTGGCGCTGCTGTTCACCATCGGGGTGGAATTTTCGCTGGGGCAATTAATCGCATCCCGCGGACTGCTGCTGGTAGCCGGGCATCTGCAAGTCATAAGCGTGGTGATGCTCGTCGCGGTCATCGCGACGGTATGGGATATCCCGTTTCGTCAGGCCATATTCTGGGGCTGCCTTCTGTCGCTCAGCAGCACGGCGATCGTCCTGAAGGCCATGGGGGAGCGAGGCGAAAGCGATACGCTGCACGGACGCGCCACCATCGGCATCCTGATCTTTCAGGACCTCGCCGTCGTTCCGATGATGCTGTTCATCCCGCTGCTGGCCCAATCCAACAACCAGGGTCTCGGGAGACTGCTGATCACACTGATCGTCTCGACCATACTCGTCGTGATGATCTTTGTCACGGCACGGTGGCTTGTTCCTCGACTGCTTGAGCAGATCGTTCGAACGCAGATCCGGGAACTGTTTCTGCTCACGATCATCGTCCTGTGCCTCGGTATCGCCTGGATCACCTCGCTGGTCGGCCTCTCGCTCGCCCTCGGAGCGTTTCTCGCAGGCCTGATTATCTCCGAGTCCAGATACGGCCACCAAGCCATCGCCGAGGTGATCCCGTTCCGAGACAGCTTCACCAGCCTGTTCTTTGTCTCTGTCGGGATGCTCATGGACGTACGGATCCTGCTCAATCATCCCATTCTGATTCCCGGGCTGGTCGTGGCGATTCTGGCGGGCAAGTTTCTCGCCGGTTCGGCCTCGGTCTTCGCTATCGGATTTCCACCGCGGGCGGCGCTGCTCAGCGGGTTTGCGTTGGCCCAGGTGGGAGAATTCGCCTTCATCCTGGCGGGGGAGGGATGGGCGGCCGGTCTGTTGGCGGAGGAGTCGTACCAGGTGTTCCTTGCGGTCTCGGTGCTCACGATGGCGGCCACGCCATTTCTGATCGAGGGCGCGCCGAGGATAGCCAGACGCGCAGAGGCCCTGCAGAGGCTCCGGCATTGGCTGCCAAGGCGGACAACGGTACAGATAGCCGCCGCCGGCGCCCACCGCCTGACGATCCAGGATCATGTGATTGTGGTTGGCTATGGGGTGAACGGGCGCAATCTTTCCCGTGTTCTTGCAGATACCGGGATCCCATACGTCGTTGTGGAGTTACACGGGGAGATCGTCCGGCGGGAGGCCAAAAAGGGGGTCCCGATTATCTATGGAGATGCCACCCATTCGGCTGTTCTTCGCCACGTGTGTATCGGGCAGGCAAAGGTCCTGGTGGTGGCGGTCTCAGATCCGTTTGCCGCGCGACGGGTGGTACGGCTCGCCAGAAGCATCAATTCCGGTATCCATATTATCGTGCGGACACGGTACCTGAAGGCCATCGACGAACTGCTTCAGCTTGGGGCCGACGAGGTAGTACCGGAGGAGTTCGAGACCTCGATCGAGATCTTCGCCCTCGTCCTTCGAACCTATAAGATGCCCCAGGACCTGATCGTAGAAAAAGCCGAGCAGATTCGCAGGGAGGGGTACGAGTTGCTGCGGCGCGGAAAACTTCCGAGGTTGGCCCACCACCTGCGTAGCGGGACCCTGACGGATGTCCAGGTGGAGAGCGTCACAATCGGAGAAGACTCGCCTGCGGCCGGGAAGACTATCGGACAGGTATCCACCCGTGCGAGGACCGGCGCTTCGATCATTGCTGTCCTCCGGAGCGGACGGACCATCTCACACCCATCTGAGAAGATGCACCTGGAACCGGGAGATGTCGTAGTCCTGCTGGGGACACAGGAACAGATCCAGCGTGCGTCGGCCCTTTTGATAGACCATGGGGCCGTGTGAGTGTGCGATCACGACCTGCCTTGGTCACGGCTCAGCATCTTTGTTCTCTCTTCACTTGGTCTCCTCTGATGGAGCCAGATCCTTGGCAGTTGGGGTGTTCGCCGCATTCCCAACTTGGGACCATGAGGCGTGACGTCCCCGGCAGCCGCCGAGGATACACAAGGCGCAGGCAGCGGAGAGGGGAAACCGGAGTAAGAACCGAAAGAGCCGAATTGAGACACAGGCTCACAGTATTGGGTGAGTAAGGTATGGCAACGGTTGAAATCAAGGGGGTCACAAAACAGTTCGGAACCACTCGGGCCGTGGATGGCGTGGACCTGCTCGTCAATGACGGGGAATTCTTTGTCCTCCTGGGGCCATCGGGGTGCGGAAAGTCCACGCTTCTTCGGATCGTCGCCGGCATAGAACAACCCACGTGTGGAGAAGTGCGGATAGGAGGACGGGTGGTGAACGATTTTCCGCCGCAGGCAAGGCAGGTGGCCATGGTCTTCCAGAGCTATGCCCTTTACCCCCATATGACGGTCTTCAAGAACATCGCCTTTCCTCTCGAGGTCCATGGAATGGGGCGGGAGGCTATCGGGCAGAAAGTGAAGAAGGCGGCCGCGATGTTCGGGATCGAGCACCTGCTCGATCGGAAGCCCCGCGAACTGTCCGGGGGCGAGCGGCAACGGGTGGCCTTGGCCAGGGCGTTAGTTCGAGAGCCGGCGGTGTTCCTTCTCGATGAGCCCCTCTCCAACCTTGACGCAAAACGTCGAACCGCAGCCCGAGAGGAGCTTTTGCTGTTGCAGCGACGGATCAGGACCACGACCCTCTATGTCACCCATGACCAGATGGAAGCCATGGGGCTTGCAGACCGGATTGCCGTGATGCATGCAGGGAGGGTCAGGCAGCTTGGTACGCCTCAACAGATCTACGATGAGCCGGCCGATGCCTTTGTGGCCGGCTTCCTGGGATCACCTCCCATGAACCTGGTTGCGCATGGGGATGTTGTCATCGGCCTTCGCCCCGAGCACCTTATTCCGAAGGCGGTCTACAGAGGGGCGGGCAAGCTCGTGTCCTTTCAGCTCAACGTGACGCGGGTGGAGTATCTGGGGGCGGATCGAATCATCTATGGCTGCTTAGAGGAGAAGTTCGGAAATGCCCATGTACTGGCCAGGCTTCCCTCGGATATTACGATTTCCTGCCTACAAGGCCGAAGGTACGAATTCGCCATCGAGGAAAAAGCGATGAGGTTTTTCGATCGAGCGACTGAGCTCAGAATTCGTGATAACCGTCGCCGCACTCCGAATGAAAGCCCGGATAGTGCCTGAAGGAGGAATATATGAAGACAGCCGTGGTAGTCATCATTCTGCTAGTCGTTTTCGCGGTGGGGGGCTATTTGGGCCTCCCCATGCTCATTCAGAAAGAAACTATAGGGCTGAAGTCAGATCTGAGTGATATCAAGCAAAGGCTCGACACCATAGAGGAGTATATTAAGAAAGAACAAGAGGCCAAGGAAGCGGCCCGATTGCCTAAGGATGCTGACCCTCAAAGGATCATTAAAACAGTGAACACGATGTTGGCGGAAGTGGCTGCCCTTCAAGATTCCCATAAAAAGGAGCTTTCTGCTGTTGCGGAAACCATTAAGCAACAACGAGTCAGCACTGAAGAGGCCTTAAGGAAGCACTCCGACAACCTGGATAAGATAACCAAGGAGATTCGGTCCGGTTTGCAGAGAGTGGGTTTTAATGTTGCAATGGCGACCGTGAGGGGCAATCTTATCAAAGTCCAGGTGGAACTGAAATCCAAGAACGTTGGGACAGCGAAGAGCGAGGTCGATTTGATCTACGAGCTATTTGAGAAGACGAAGGCCACTGCGACAGATGAGCAGAAAAAGGCTATCGAAGAACTTCAAGGCGCCATCAAGCAAGCGAGAGATGAAATGGACAGCAACCTCCCTGCCGCCCTCAATAGGGTCGACCTTCTTTGGCACGAGATGGGCAAACTGATCAGGAGATGATGGTTAGATAGGGTTTCGTGAAAGCCTGCAGATCTTTTTAGGAGGTCCTCACCATGTAGGAGGGTCCGGAAAGCCTTCAGGCGCCCCATCAACGACCAGGGAACGTAAGGTGACTCCCTTCAAGGCCATCCGCACTGCCTCGTCGCGCCGGTGCAGCAATTCCGTAATCGGGACAGGCGTGGCTGTATCGGCCGCTGCATGTTGCTGACGAGTTCGGATCAAAGTCAGGACTTCCGCGATGGGCACGTGCTCGGGCGGTCGGCTCAATGTGAACCCCGGCTGGTCCTCCGTTCGATAGAGCAGGCTGTGGTGGACGAACTCCTCCACAAGCTCTTCGGCTACCCCCTGTGGGACATCCAGCCTCAGGGCCAAGTCCGCGATCCTGACGGGGGGCTGCCCGGCCAGATGGCGCCGTGCGATCTCGGTAAGCACCATCAAGCCTGCTCGTTCATAGACCTCGTGGGTTCGTCGGTGCCAGGAGGCGCGGCTAAGGTAGGCCGATGGGTGCTGGTAGAGGTACGATATCTGCGCGCCGAGCAGCACGATGATCCAGGCGATGTAGAGCCAGAGCAGGAAGAGGATCAGAATTGCGAAACCGGAATAGATTGCGCTGTACCGCCCGGATTCGGCCACGAACGCGGTAAACGCCGTCCCGGCAAGCTGCCACAGCAGGCCTGCCGTGAGCCCGCCGACGAGCGCGGAGCTCAGGCGGACCTGGGTGTTGGGGATAAACGCGTACAAAAAGCTGAAGGCGCCGCAGAGCATGATAAAAGGCAGGATTTCCGCGCCGAGCACTATGAGGGACCCGAACGGCTGAATCTCCAGCATGCGCTGAACCAACCAAAGGTTCTGCACTGAGGCGATCAGCGCGAACGCGCCAAAGACAAGCACTGGTCCCACCAGTACGACGCTGGGATAGTCTGTGAATTTGCGGCCAAAGGAACGAGACCGGCGCACGCGCCAGATCGTGTTGAAGGCGTTTTCGATCTGATCGATCGTCGAAAAGGTCGTCCAAAACAGGGTAACCACGCCGACAGTCCCAAGTACGCCGACCTTGAGATTGTTCACAAAGCCGATGATCCGGATAGTGACCTCATGGCCTCGTTCGCCCAACGGCTCCAGAACCTGGGCCAGAAACGGCTCGATCTGCTGGTGTACTCCGAAGGCCTTCAACACGGAAAACATGACAGCCAGAAAGGGGACGAGGGAGAGGATGGTGGTGTAGACAAGGTTGGTAGCCCGGATGCTGAGGATATTCCCCTGGAACTCCAACCAGGCGACGATCACAAATCGTAGGAGCCGAACTCCCAGCCGCTCCCACAGAGCCAGACGGTCCAGCTCGACCGCCCAGAGGTCGTATCGGAAGAGCTTGTTCACCTTTCGCACCTCATTGCGATTCACTCGGGCTTTGAAGGCTCGTCTGGCTTGTCTTCTTTCTCCTTATGGGATTGTTCTTTGCCGCGAATGAGCTGTTCCAGTCGGTTCAGGGCATCGGCTGTCTTGTGCCGCGCCGTTTCAGACTTGCTGCCGAAACCCTCCACTTGGCGCTTGAGGTCCTCAATGCCCCCAGTGCGCTTAAACGCAACAATGGCCAGCCCAAGGGCGATAACGGCGATAAGCAGTGTGAGCGCTTCCATCGTTTACCTCCATGCCGGCTTGTTCAGGGTCGATCATCCATATCGGACCGCTCAAAAGCGAAGAAGAGGATCGTCCAACTGGTAGATGTCGTCTTGCCCTCCGCCTCTTGTGCCTGCCCGACGGTCTGACCGGTTCGGGTATCAATGACGATGTATCGTAATCGGCTTCGCGCAGTTTGCCGGCGCCGCTTGTAGAGAGCGATCTCCGGAATCGGGACGATAGCATTCATGGCAGGAATGCCGAGAAACGACTCCGTCTGGTCTGTGCCGAAAGCCTGCACTAAAAGTTTTACGGTGTACGTTGCCTTTGTCGCATCCGTGACAATCACAGCGCCTCTCGCTTGCAACTCGCTCGCCACGGTCTCCTTGGCGAACGCGGCGTCGTTGGTTAACCCGGCGACCTCGAGATAGAGGGGGACCCCGAGAAAATCTGGGCCTTCAATCTGCGTCGCAGACCGTTCGGCTGCGGTCGAGAGGAGGAGCTGCTCGGTCGCGCTTCGAGGCGTCTCAGTCCCTGTTCGCTTTACCGTCGCGCAGCCGCTCACCAGCCCAGCCAGGGACAATGCAATTATTATCAGAAAACCCAAAGGTCTCACGTGGATTCCTCTAATACCGCCATATTATAAATCTTGCGCGGTCACTGGAATCTGTCAATAACGGCTCTTCCGAATTTAGTGTGGGTACTCCGGTATTGGCGCGGGTGCGGCAGGCGCCGGAACGGACTTCGTTAAAGGAGTGAGGGCCTGTCGAGTCGCGGCCGGGAAGGAACGAGGACACTGACCGAACCGCCGTGCGCACACTGTAACGGGCCGCTACTTCCCGCCATCGAGCGTCCCTCGTGCCATCCGCCGCCACATAAGGTTTGTCACCCTAGAGGCTACGGTCCCCACACCCGGAGAGGCGACTCATCCGCCGCACATCGCGTGTGCCTCAACTCATCCGAAAGATAGCTTCCACTGAACCGAAAGATAGCTGGCGGGCAAAGGTCCGAGGTGCTAAATATTTAGTGAAGGCCAATGTGCTCCAATGTTGAATGTCGCGATTTCGGGCTGGGAGGCACTGCCTTTAAGGTATGGCGGAGGTACGCCGATGTGGACCGGGTCATGATTTTCGCTCCGTTCGTTGCCAGACGGCCGATCGTACTCACCTGTGCGGCAATGCTCATTGGAGCCGTCGCGGTCATCGATTGGCGTGTGGCCGTCAATGTCTCGTTCGGGTTCCTGTATGTGTTTCCCGTGATGCTGGCGGCGAGTGTGCTACCGCGCGGGGCGATTGCGTTGACGGCGGTTCTTTGCACGGTGCTCTCCGATCTCTTTGACCCTTTTCCCACTGCTCTCAGCGTCGGACTGCTCAGCGACGTGTCGGCTTTCGCCGCATTGACAGGGGCGGGGTTGTTCGTCCATGAGGTGATCAGGAGCCGCCGAGGGGAGATGGAACACGTCCGGCGGATTGAAGAGGAAGTTGTGGCTCGGCGCCAAGCGGAGGAGCAGTTAGCCTTTCTCATCGACAGCAGCCCTGTGGCTATTCTGACAATGACCGGCGACGGCGCAATTCTTCAGGCAAATTCATCGGCGCACCGCCTGTTCGGAGCGCCGAATGGAGATTTACCCGGTAAAAACATCAGCCGTTATGTTGCGGCCTTGGGCTCGGTCCCGTCTGTTGAGAGTTCACGCCAGACCTTTCGGACCGAAATGCAATGCCGTGGGTCGCGAGAAGACGGGAGCATCTTCCCGGCCCGTGTCTTCTTCTCAACCTATGCGACTGCGGCAGGTCCCCGCCTGGCCGCCTTGATCGTCGATGTGTCAGAAGAATTAAGGGAACGCGAGGAGTCGAGTTTTGAGCACCTCCTGGCCGGTTCGCGAGTCGTGGTCGGCGCGGTCTCGCATGAGATCCGAAACGTGTGCAGTGCGATCGCCGTTCTCCACGAAAACCTCGCTCGGAGCGGGCGGCTGGTGGCGAATAAGGATTTCGAAGCCCTCGGCTCACTGGTCGAGACGCTGAATAAGATCGCCTCATTGGAGCTCAAACACAGTACAAGCGGGACAAGGACGGCCCAGATCGACGGGGCCGACCTCGTGGAGATGTTCGACAGTCTTCGGATCGTCCTGGAATCGTCCTGCGAGGAGGCCGGCATTACCGTGCATTGGGAGCTTCCTGAAGGGCTTCCTCCGGTGTGGGCCGATCGTCACCTCTTATTGCAGGCTCTCCTGAACCTGACAAAGAACGCCGAACGAGCGTTGGAGGGTGCCGACGTGAGGAGAATGGATATCTCCGTCTCTGTCGGGAAAGGCCACGTGTCGATTCGGGTGACCGATACGGGGCCCGGGATCGGTTCGGCCGAAAAGCTGTTTCGACCGTTTCAAGCGGGCGCCGAATCAACGGGCCTCGGTTTATTTCTCTCTCGAGCGCTCGTACGATCGTTTCGCGGGGATCTCCGGTACGATCCGGCGGCACCAGGGTGCTCCTTTGTCATTGACTTGGCAATAGCCGGTTCCATTGAGACGGATTGTGGAAGTACAGGCAGACATGAAGCGAATACGGGTGCTGTTGCTTGACGATCACATCCTATTTCGAGAGGGCTTGAGCCGGCTTCTGCAATCGGAGCCCGATTTCGAAATAGCAGGCGTCTGCGGGACCTCGGCTGAGGCGCTTGAGATCCTGAGCCGTGGACCCGTTGATGTCGTATTGCTGGACTTCGATCTCGGAGAGGATCACGGAAGCCGGCTCATCACAGCAGCTCGCGGGGGAGGCTACACTGGAAAGATCTTAATGGTCACTGCGGGGATGAGCGCGGCGGAATCCTCAGTTGCGTTGAAACTCGGCGCATCGGGTATCTTTCTCAAGCACAGCCCGCCCGACGCCCTCGTCAAAGCGATTCGACTGGTCGTGAGTGGAGTGGTGTGGGTCGATGAGAGAGTCATCCAACTCATGGCCGATGCGGTCAGTCAGCCTGAGGAACAAGAGGGTCACAAGCGCCTCACCGAACGAGAGGAACAGGTGCTTCAGGCCGTATTCGAGGGCCTCACGAATAAGGAAACCGCTGCCCGACTCGGAGTCACGGAGAGCGCAGTGAAGGCGACGCTGCAGCATTTGTTTCAAAAGACCGGCGTACGGACACGCAGTCAGCTTGTTCGAGTCGCGATCGAGGGCTCGCGCCAAGCTGAGAGGAAGCTCTCAACTCCCTAAGATACGATGGAACAGCTCCGATCGCAATGGCCGCAGGTTGCGGCGGAAATCGTGAGTAGTAGTCACACGTTGCTGCTCCTGGATTACGACGGCACACTGATGCGGATCGCTCCCACCCCGGGGCAGGCGACGCTTCCGGGTTCGACACGGTCGGTGCTCCGGGCGCTCTCACACCATCCTCGAATCACGGTTGCCGTGATCAGCGAACGACCGATCAACGAACTCCGACGGCGGGTGGGGGTGCGAAACCTGATCTATATCGGCAATCACGGATGGGAGATGTGGCAAGTTGGTCGGCAGACCAAGGTCATCGTACCGCGGTCTTTTCAGGAAACCGTCGCCCATATTCGGTCGCAACTCGCCAGTGTCGTGGCGGATATCCCCGGCGTGCTCGTCGAGGACAAAGGCCTTTCGGTCAGCCTGCATTACCGGTTGGTGCCTACCGAACTGGAGAGGCATCTCATCGGGCGATTCGCGTGCGAAATACTTCCCCTTGTTCGTTCTTCGGAACTGACCGTCCTTTACGGAAGGAAGGTGATCGAACTCTGTCCCAGGCTCAACTGGATAAAAGGTCATGCCGCGCTGTGGTTGATGAAGGAAATTCACCGACGCTCAGTCCTGCCGATTTACATCGGTGACGATCACGCGGATGGAGGTGCATTCGGGGCGCCGCCCGATGGCATCACGATACGGGTTGGCGCCCATGTGGGATCAAAGGCCCATTATTACGTACGGGACGTGAAGGACATGATTGCGTTTCTCCGATGGATGGCGACGACCTGCTCCACGTGATAAGGAACGCCATGATCCGGCGAGGGCGACCGATAGAGACGGAATATGCACGTGATGAACAGATTCTTGGGGGCATATCACCGCGCGCATTTGCGGTGAGGCCCGAAGAGGAGGTTGACTTTGTACGACTCTAACCAAGGGACGCGTTCTGTTGTCAAGCAGGGGGTGGAATCATCAGCTACCGCGAAGCCGGGTGTGCGACCGTTTTCGCGCCCTGAGGCTAAGAGGCTTGTTCAGGATCTGCTCACGCCTAAGCCCCTCCTCTATTGGATCGACTTTCTGATGACGGTCTCTATCGGATACGGGTGTGCCGCTGTCTACCTGACGGCCCCAGCCTTTTCGCCGATGCAGATCATCGCCTTTCTGCTGTCCGGGCCTGCGCTGTTTCGGGCGGGAATTTTTATCCATGAGATTGTCCATCGGGAGGAGCCCTCCATGGCCGGATTTCGTCTCGCCTGGAATCTGATCATCGGAATACCCTTGCTCATGCATTCGCTCCTGTACCGAAATCATCTCGACCATCATCACCCGCGCAAGTTCGGTACACCGGCCGACGGCGAGTATCTGCCGTTAGGCGCAGCGCCGATTCAAGCAACGTTCCTATATCTCGCGCAGATTCTCACGCTGCCGTCTCTGACCATCGTCCGCTTCCTGGTCCTGGTACCGCTGTCATTGCTCCATCCCCGGTTTCGGCGATGGGTGATAGAGCGCTGGTCCTCGTATATCATCAATCCGTATTATCGGCGCGTGGTTCCACCTACGGAACCCCTAGGATCCTGGGTGGTATGGGATCTGCTCGGGTTTCTGTGGGTAGTTGGCATACTCGCGCTGCTGTTCAAAGGACTGATCACATGGGCGATGGTCGGACGCTTGTATGGTCTGGCGGTCTGGACGATCAGCCTGAACTACATTCGTAATCTCACCGCGCACCGGTATGTCAATCGCGGAAGCAGGATGACCTACGAGGAACAGATCGAGGACTCTCTGACGATCGGCGAAGGCTCCCTCTTGACGCTGCTTCTTTTCCCCGTGGGATTGCGCTACCACACCCTCCATCACGCCTTCCCGTTGATGCCGTATCATTCAATGGGAGAAGCCCATCGCCGTTTAATGGAGCAATCGGCCGAGGACTCGGTCTACAGGAGCACGATCGTGCCTAGTTATTGGGCCGCAATCCGCGAGCTACTGCGAGGCGCGAGAATGGCCGGACAGGCCGGACAGAATCCGATGCAGGTCTGGCGCTCCTCGGAAACGACGATGTCTGCGCAATAAACCGGAAGCGTGGACGCGGTCCGCCTTCTGCATTCTCAGTTCAGAGCATGGGTGTAGGTCCTCGTTATGCTCACCTCCTGAGTCAATCCCAAAAGTTAGTCGCTATAAATGGGGAATGTATCATCGACTATGATACTCTCCGGTAGATGCTCACAACACGCAACCGGACTGCAGTGAAGAATGAGATATAAGAGAAGGCTATTAGCCGCGGCCACACTGCTACTGAATGTTGTGGCTGTCGGGTGTGGTGTCACATTCAGTCAACCGGCAACGGAAGTGTTGACCGATATCGAGAACTCACAGCGTATTCCTACGCATCAACCGTCAGCGGGCAAGTTGGTTGTGACCGGCGACTCCCTGCGCATTCTTACCTACAATACCTACCTGCTGCCGCGGTTAGTGCTGTGCACGTGGGATCCCATATGCCATTTACTTGATGCCAACTTTGAATCGCGTGCGGAGCAGCTCGGTGCAGCGGTGGCGGAGGCCAGCGAGAAGTATGACATCGTGGCCTTCAATGAGGTGTGGGATGAGGACACCAGGGACGTGTTGGAAAAAAAGCTTGGTGGGACTTATCCGAACTATGTGAAATACATCAGCACGTCCGGTCTGGACATGATCCGACTGAAAAAGAATTGGGGCTTTCTCGGTGGCAATTTCGAGGACAGTGGCCTGATGCTGTTCAGTAAGCTCCCCTTCCGAAAATTGCCTTTTGTGAAGGACGACTACGAGGCCACAGACTTTAAGCCGTGGTGGATCCACAAGGGCCTTGCCTTCAAGGAATTTGACGACTGTGCCTTCGCCTTTGCGGATTGCCGGGCGGCCAAGGGCGTGGCGCTGATCCAGGTGGAGTGGCCGTCAAAGGGCTCTCTTAACGTGCTGTTCACCCACCTTCAGGCCGATAGTGGTGATTCAATGCGGCCGGAAGTGCGTCAGAAACAACTGGCCGACATGCAGGACATCGTGGAGACGACGCTTGGGAAGACGTTCGCCTCGTGGACGGATACCGAAAGGTTGGTGGCATTGGGCGATCTCAATATCGACGGTCTGGGCGGCGTCAGCCGGGTGCTCGGTTTGCCCGCTGATGTCCTTGCCGATGCAACGCAGGAATGGGTGGATCGTTTCAAGGCACCGGCCCAAGCCGGTGTCACACCGCTCTACGATAGCTGGGCCGAGACTACCTCACCCCAGGACCAGGGCCACACGCGCTACAACAAAAATGAACGTCTCGACTACATCCTCGTCAGCCGTCCGATCGCCAACGCAGCCGCAGGACAGACCCTGAACCACAACAACGGGGAAATCCCAAGGGTGGGCACCGATCTACCCGTCACCTGCGTGCAACATATCTGGATTCCCCGGGAGTTGGAGGGGTTGAGCAACCACCGCCCGGTGGCGGCGGACATCAATCTGTTTGCGCCCCAGTGCAACCCGAGGCTGGCGCAGGAAGTAGATGGCGCAGACCTTGGGACAATCGTACAGGGACTTAGACGTACATCATGGCAGCATTACGAACTCAAGCATCGCGGCAGCATGCAGTGGTTTCGCCTGGAAGCACCCGGCACCTATGCTATTGCCATCACCGGCATCAATGCAGCCGATACCCCGCTATTGCATTACGAGATCTATTCCCCGGACAACTTATCCGTACCGCTGGCCGGCGCCTACCAACTGGAAAAGACCAAGATCGCCGTCTGCGGCACCGGAGTTCCGGTACAGGACACCATTGCACTCCATGGTGCTATGGGTGAGGCCCGGTGTAGCCTGGTGGACGCGCAAAAGTTTGTCTTGCCCACCGGCCCTCACTATGTGCGCGTGTTCAGTAAGCAGCGCACGTGGCAGGGAAGGTACGCTGTCGCCTTTTACAAGTTCAACTGTGCCGCCAAGGACGATGCGTGCGATCTCTTACCCAATAGCCCGCAGGAGTTTGCCTTCCTCAGCGGGAGACCGCTCAATGCCGAAGATGCCGCCTGGTTCCGAGTCAGGGTCCAGGATCAGGCTGATTCAGGTAAGGCCCAGTCTCTCAAGTTCTTCAGCCGGTCCCTTTCTGGGGCCCGCGCCACGCCAATGATCGCGTTCGTTCAAGACGATGGTATCACGCCTCTCACCGATTTGGGCGGAAACCCGCTGAGCGGGCCACTGACGCAGGACAACGGTGCAATCTACAGCAGCCGGACACATCAGAATCAGACATTATACCTGCGTATCAAACGGCCGGTGGCCAATCTTCAGGGGCACTCCCTCGCCGTGGGCTGGCGCACCAACCTGACGCTGTTCGGTGGTAGCACGGTAGGCCCAGGGATCCCCGTCCTCATCTGCAAAGACGAGACGAACGGATTCCTGGGAAATGAATATAGCGCTGACGAGATCCATATGGAGGTCAACGTCGATGGTCAGGGTTGGACCAGGATTCCCGCTTCCGGGTATGTCGAGTTCGACTGCAACGACTGGAAGGACTCTAAGGTGTGGGACAGACAACTGGGCGTCATCGGCTTTCTCGAGTCGGTAAAGATTCGTATGGTGGAACAGGACGATTGGGGTGACGACGACACCTCGCCGCCGGTATCACTCGAAGTCTGGAACATGGGAATGGATATGGATCAGATCCCGGACAACTGGAAGATCGCCGACAGACAAACGAGGCTGCAGTGGGAGTGGGCAGGCGGCGAATACTATTTGCGAAAGTTTAACATGAATCGCTGGCGAATTAACTAGCGAACGATCCTGCTTTCCCAACCTTATTCGAGTACATTGGGAAATCCGGGCAGATCCTGCGTCCAAACCCGGTCCCGGTCAGGTGCTGGCCACGGTTCACGACTGCAGTATCTGCGCCGGACCGAGCTGTGAAGACGCCCGAGATATTCACTCGCGTGGGAGGATAGGCGTTGACGAGGGTGTGATCATAAGCACCAACGGGGCAGTTTCATGGGCGACGATCGGCCGCATAGTCGTGGCGGGTTTTGGTATCTGGGTAGTCATGGAGACCTGGCGGATCTGGTTGCTCCTGCTTACCGCCGCGATAGTGGCCGCCGCGATCATGCCGGCCGCCCGCTGGGGCGACCGGTACCGCATTCCCCGGATCGTAGCGGTGTCGGGTGTCTACCTCGGCGGAGCCTTTCAAGGCTGCACCCAGTGAACCCTTTGTCCATGCTCGACAGCCAACTGGTCCTCTGGGGCGGCTTCACCCTCTTTATCCTGGCGATGCTCGCGCCGGACCTCGGGCTCTTCCAGCGCCGGCCGCACGTGATCGGGATGAAAGAGGCACTGGCCGGGTTCGCCCTCTGGACCGGCCTGGCGCTGCTCTTCAATATGGGCGTCGTCTGGTTTCACGGGCGCGGCTTGGAGGCGGGCCTGGAATTCTTCACCGGCTTCCTCGTCGAGAAGTCCCTCAGCATCGACAATGTCTTCGTCTTCCTCCTGATCTTCAACTACTTCCGTGTCCCACCGGCATATCAGCACAAGGTACTGTTTTGGGGAATCGTCGGCGCGGTCGGCATGCGCGTGCTCTTCATCGTCTGGGGTATGGCGCTGATGGAGCGCTTCCACTGGACCATCTACGTTTTCGGCACGTTCCTGGTGGCCACCGGCATCGGTATGATGCGCAAGAAGGAGGCTAAATACGACCCGGAAAAGCACTGGGTCATTCGCACGTTTCAGCGATTCTTCCCGGTGATCGACCGCTACGAGGGCAACCGGTTCTTCACTCGTCAGAACGGCCGGTTCGTCGCCACGCCGCTGTTCGTGGCGTTGCTGGCCATCGAGTCGTCCGACATCATCTTCGTTGTCGATTCGATCCCTGCCATCTTCGCGATTACGCCCGATCCGTTCATCGTCTACACGTCGAACATCTTTGCCATGCTCGGTCTGCGGGCGCTCTACTTCGCGGTCGCAGGCTTCATGCAGATGTTCTATTTCATGCACTAGGATTCGCCTCGGTCATCCTGATCCTGGGCGTCAAAATGCTGCTCAGCGAAGTCTACACAATCCCCGTTGCGGTCTCGCTGGCGCTCATCATCGATATCCTCGCGATTTGCGTGATCGTCTCGCTGCTCTGGCCGCGCCTCGCCGACCTGAAGCCGCTGTTCGGGCGCACCGAGCGGCTCGGGCTGATTCCATTCCGTCGGCTGCTGCTCATCGAGAATATCCTTGACCTCGGCGGGCTTAAGGTCCATGACGTCATGCGCAGGTTGAGCGGCGCGCATGTGAGCAGGTCGTGGGCGATTGACGAATCGCGGCGCAGCACTCCCCCGCACGCTGAAATCAGCATATTTGGGGCATCGGCCTTCTTCGCAACTCCGATGCATTCCTGGGTCCAGCAGAAGGCCGTGCCGTGAAAATTGACGACACGGCCTTTCGCGAAGGTTCAAGAGGACCTGGTGACAATCCGGCCCCCTTGCCGCGGCAGTAGGAGTTTCGAAGGATGAGATGCTCAGCGGTGAGGCTCGAAGGTGCCCTGCAGGAAATCAATGCCTCCGGTTCGAGCTGTGGCGACATCACCGGCTTGCGCATCCGGGACACCGGGCCTAGTGGACACGTTACAAGCGCCCTTCTTCTCTCCCAGTGCGCCGTTCTTTATCCGTACATCAACCATGAACTTCGCCTCGTCATCGCCATCGAATTCTCGGAACTCGAGAAGGCACTCCGCAAAAGGGGCACCTCACGGCTCAAGATCAGGCGAATGTCGGCGTTCTCTGCCGAAGCCCTGTCTACGATCCCTAAGGCAGAGGCAGGATCGATCGGAATCTCCACTGTCGCTATGAACTCATCTTTACTTTAACACTCCTTTCTTGTTCACCTTCTTGTTGTGTCTCGCCTTTCCCTCGGCGTCCGGCTCCGGTGATGCGCCGAACGGCTCGAGCTCCGCCCTGGCCTTGAGCTTTACATGGCTGCCGCCATTCGCATGGCTGACACCCTCGAACATGAACACCGATAGTGCCACGCAGAGGGTGGTTACCAAAAGGCTCTTCTAGAGCCCTTGCATCGCTTTACTCCTTCCGATAGGGTTAGCTAGAGAAAACGAACCGTCGTTTCTACACGATCGTCCCATAATAGTGAGTGGGCAATTTAGTTGCCACACGGGTTCCCTGCACGCGTATCCCAGGACCTCCCAGGAGGCTGTGAAAAGTGAGGCACAAGGAGGGTGATGTGGTGACCGGTCATTCGCGACGCTGTACGGCAAAAATCAGTGCAAAAAGCGATAAGCCACGTCTTTCTCCTCTGGTTCCACTGAACAGGCAGCGGATCGGCGACGACCGGGTTTGAGAAGTAGCGCCTACAGGTGGGAGTCCGCTGATGATGAGTGGCTGAGATCACCCTTTCGGCAGAAAAGGTTCGATTGGCTTCCCGACTCATCATACGGAAGTGTTTACACAGGAAGGATTTAGCAGCACATTATTTTCTCTGTTTTACCGCCGACAACAAAGTGTAAAGTGTCGGCGAGGCGGCGCTCAAGTTTGACGCATAGCTTCGACACATTTGGCTCTTGGGGCGCGATTGCCGCTTCTCCGATGGATGGGTACAGCCTGTTAACTGGAGTCATGGTAAGATCAATCGGCTTCGCGCTAATCTGTGCAACATGTTGGGGGTTTTTTGCTGGTCACCACACTCATTTCCATGATATAAAAATTGTCATGGATGTATCCTAAGAGGTCCGGAGATAGATCTATTTCCGGAGGAGAGAGGGTGGTCGGGCCGCCATCCGCGAAAAGCGGAGGCGGCTTTTTATTTTGTTGGTTTGCGATTGTAAATCCAGTCGATCGTAGGGTACCTGCTGTCGGAGAGGCGCTCACCGAGCCGCTGCGAATCTCAATCGTCGCTTGGCTGGACGGCGCAAAGGGAGACTCAAAATGATCGGCAAGCTGACGAAGATCGCCAAGAGAGTCGCTGTCCTTACGTTCGCTGCGAGTCTGATGCTTGCCTCGTGCCGGAGCGCTCCGGAGCCGCCTACCGGACAGGCCCTCTATCTTCGGCATTGCGCCTCGTGCCACGGCGAGTCCGGGGACGGGAACGGTGCGTTGGCTGCCTCCCTACGGCGACTCCCATCCGACCTTCGGCTGATCGCGAAGCGCCACGGCGGGCAATTTGATGAGAGCTATGTGATGCAAATCATCGACGGCAGGCGCGTAGTAGCCGAGCACGGTACCAGGGAGATGCCCGTCTGGGGAGCGGTGTTCGAGACCGAGCATCGGCCGAGAGACTACCCTGGCTACATCTCTCTTCTGCACACACGAGCCCTTACTGACTACCTGAGCTCGATTCAGCAGGAGTAGGGCGTATTCCTTAGGCCACGTACCCCTCTTTGATGTATCGGGAGAGACCTTGTCAGAATTGAAATCGAGGCATGTTGCAACAGCCTGAACATCCTAACGACCTTGCTCGCCTGCCCGCGAAACCGGTCGATCGCATCATCGAGCCGCTCGCGCGCTTTTTACGTATCGAGGCAGCCAGTGGGATTCTCCTGCTGTTCGTAACATGTATTGCGCTCGGTCTCGCCAATTCGCCTTTTGCAGATGTCTTTCTGAGCCTGTGGAAGACTCCATTCGGTCTTACGTTTGGTGCGTTTGAGATGAACCACTCCTTAAGGCATTGGATCAATGACGGTCTGATGGCGATTTTCTTTTTCGTGGTTGGCTTAGAAGTCAAACGCGAATTAGTCCTTGGGGAACTCAGAGACCTGCGAACGGCCGCGCTCCCCATCATTGCAGCGGCTGGCGGCATGGTCGTACCGGCTACTCTCTATCTCGCGGGCCAACTCGGACAGCCCGGCGAGCACGGCTGGGGTATTCCCATGGCGACCGACATCGCTTTTGTCGTTGGTTGTCTGGCGGTCCTGGGGACACGGGTCCCAGCGGGTTTGCGTATTGTCCTCCTTTCGCTGGCGATCGCTGACGACATTGGCGCCATCCTCGTCATCGCTATCGGCTATACAAGCCACATCAACCTCGCTGCGCTTTTCTTGGGCTTGCTGGGTCTTGGTGTCGTGAGAGGGATGGCCCGCCTTGGGGTGCGCAGCGTCCCGATCTATTGTATCGTTGGGGTAGTGATCTGGTTGGCGTTCCATGCATCCGGGGTCCATGCCACGATTGCCGGCGTGATCTTGGGTCTGCTCACGCCGGCCCATGTGTGGGTCAGCGCGGGCCGCTTGCACGCGATCGTCCAGCAGTTTACTGCGTATGTTGAAGGGGAACGCTGGAGTAATGAGGGGAAGAACCACGCGGCGTTGCGTGATATCCAGGTGGCGGCACGAGAGATATTGTCTCCCCTTGAACGGCTTGAGACCGCGCTGCACCCGTGGGTGAGCTTTGTGATCATGCCCCTCTTTGCTTTGGCAAATGCTGGGGTATCGATCAACGTTACGGACTTTCGTGAACCCGTTGCGGTGGCGGTTATGGTAGGCTTAGGAGTCGGCAAGCCTGTAGGCATTGTAAGTTTTAGTTGGCTGGCGGTGCGTGTGGGCATTGCCAGGTTGCCCGCTGGTGTGAACTGGAGCATCCTCACAGCGGGCGGCATACTGGCAGGCATTGGTTTCACAATGGCCCTATTCATTGCAAGCTTGGCGTTGGAGGGTGCGTTGCTCAATGCCGCGAAGGTGGGGATTCTGTCCGGGTCGGCATTGTGCGCGGTGACAGGGAGCCTGCTCCTGTTTTGGCTGCTTCCAAAGCCTGTGCGCTCAGCGAGACGCGCCGCCTAGCCAAGGCGTTTGGGCGAGTGCCGACAGCGTCCGAGTTATTCTTGCTCTCCGCCTTATCTTAAGCCCGGCGTGAGACTGGTAAAACAATTCGGGTGACAATGAACGATTACGCCGCTTTGATTTTGGGTGTTATATGTGCCGGAATAGGCGGGGAGCTTTTTGTTCGCGGCGCGGTCGGCGTCGCTCATTGGGCGCGGGTGACTCCGGGTATTATCGGCGCGACTGTTGCAGCATTCGCCACATCGAGTCCGGAATTGTCAGTCTCCATAAATGCCGCTATGGCAGGAAAGCCCCAAATCGCCTTCGGCGACGCCCTCGGCAGTAACGTTGTGAATGTTGCCCTGATTCTCGGTCTTGCTTTGGTAATTTCTGGAATCCAAAGTTCTCGTGACAGCGTAAAACGGGATTTTCCGGTAGCGCTGTTGATCCCCATAATCACTGGTGTTCTGTTTCTGGATGGTGAGATCTCGCGATTCGACGGTGTACTGATGTTGAGCATGTTTCTCGCTTGGCTTGTCGCGGCGATTATCGAGGCTCGAAAACAACGGAGCGCCGCAGAAATACTTCTTGGAGAACATCGGGGCTGGCTGGTTGGTCTTTCGTGCGTCGTCGGCCTTGTATCTCTTGTCGGTGCCGGACATCTCATTGTCGCGGGAGCAAGAGGCATCGCCATTGCCTTTGGTATCGACGAATTCATTATCGGGGCAATTATTGTAGCAGTGGGCACCTCCGTGCCGGAACTCGTGATAACAGTCATTGCAAAGCTTCGTGGACACGACGAGGTGAGCCTGGGAACAATTCTTGGCAGCAATATCTTCAATGGCATTTTTATCGTCGCTGTCGCGTCCATTATTTACCCCATAACCGTTGCGTGGCGTGAGGTCGCTATTACATTGGTGTTTGGTCTTCTGGCCTTGGTGTTCTCTTACCCTACGCGTACTGGCTTCATTGAACGGAGGCGAGGTGTTTTGCTGTTGGCGCTCTATGTTGTCTATCTCGCTACCATCCTTCAACGGCGGGCGGCCTGATCTCTATTCTCAGGTTGCCAGATTTACCTTGACTTCACTCGATTTGTGGTTAAAGTGAGCCCGAACGTAATCCGCTGAGAAATCCGGCGCCAACCCCTACTGAGATCCATATGTTCGCATCGCCAGGCCCGTTCGTGCTGCAGATCGGTCCGCTTTCCATCCGCTGGTATGGCCTTCTCTTCGCCACCGGTGTCTTGCTCGGGACCTGGCTGGCGCAGCGCGAGGCGATCCGACGGGGGGAGGATCCTGATCAGCTTCTGAACGTCATCGCGTACGGCGTGATAGCGGGCTTGATAGGTGCGCGGCTGTACTATGTCCTGTTCAATTGGGGTTACTATAGTTCCTGGCCGCTGAAGATCCTAGCGGTATGGGAGGGTGGGCTGGCGATCCACGGTGGTCTGTTGGCCGGGGGATTGACTGCGGTCATCTATTCCATTCGCAAGAAGTTGCCCGTGCTGACCTACCTGGACATCATGGCCCCTTCCGCTCCGCTCGGACAGGCGATCGGCCGGTGGGGAAACTTTTTTAATCAGGAGGCCTTCGGAACCCCGACCGATCTGCCGTGGAAGCTCTACATTGAGCCATACCACCGACCTCCCGATCTGGCTACCTTTGAGTATTTTCATCCGACGTTTCTGTACGAATCGCTCTGGAACTTCCTGGTCTTCTCGCTCCTTTACTTCCTGCTTCGCCGTCGGCTACAGCGGATGCCAGGCGCGCTACTGCTCTGTTATATTGCGCTGTATTCGGTCGGGCGATTCTTTGTTGAGGGACTCCGGATCGACAGCTTAATGTTGGGATCGTTGCGCGCGGCGCAGGTGATGAGCCTCGCCTTGATTGCTGTTTCACTGGTCGGACTCGCCTGGTTGCGTGCTGCTGCCAAACGCCCTCGACCCTAAGAGTTGCCTGACTATGCTGCAGGTATTACATGAGGTCGCTTCAGCGAGACGGACGCTGGCCGTGCTCTCAGGTCCCACCTTCGCGAAGGAGGTCAGCAGAGGACTGCCGGCGGCGGCGGTCGCGGCGTCATCTGAGCCTGCCGTGGCAACATGGGTTCAGGGCTTGCTCAGCACGGCAGCCTTTCGCGTCTATGCCGGAAGTGACCCGTGAGGCGTAGAGTTGGGGGGGAGCGGTCAAGAACGTGATTACTATCGCAGCCGGGATAGTGGACGGCCTTGAACTTGGGCATAATGCGCTGGCCGCCCTCATTACACGGGGGTTACACGAAATGACCCGGCTCGGTGTAGCCATGGGCGCGCGCCGAGACATTTTTCGGACTTGCGGGACTTGGAGACCTCGTATTGACGTGTACCGGAGACCTCTCGTGCAATCGGCAACTCGGATTGGCGCTCGGCAGAGGCGCGGCGCTCACGCCTATCGGGGAGCCACTCTCCACCATCGCAACGGCCAAGCTCTCTGGCCCTCCACACTACGCCGGGTTTTTCTCTTTGGCGCGGCTCCTTTGGCCCTGGAGAGTCGCAGGGATTGTCCTCTTGGGACTGCTTGTCGCCGTATTTGTGGGACGTCGAGTCAGGGTGGAGGAGGGGCTGGTCGAAGATGCACCAGAAAGCTATCCGGACATCACCATTCGAGCGGCAAAGGTGTATATCTTTGTTGCGGCCCTCCTGCTTCTCGGGCATGGGTTCGCGCCCCTGGTCGATCGGTATCTTGTCAGGATGCCTGAGGCAGGGCTGTACTGGGTGAATATGATCTCGGCCGTTTTGGATAATGCCACATTGGCTAGCGCTGAAATCTCACCTCTGATGAGTCTCGCGAAGATCAAGTTCCTTCTGATAGGACTGTTGGTGTCCGGCGGCATGCTGATACCAGGCAATATCCCCAATATCATCTGCGCCGGCAAACTCGGTATCACAAGCAGGGAATGGGCGGCGATTGGGGTGCCATTGGGCCTAGTCCTGATGCTGGTGTACTTCGTCTTTCTCAAGATTGCGGCAGGGAGCGCCGGTCTGTTCCCCTGATTGACGTTCATCCTCTGGACGCCTCCGTGCAGGATCATCGAACCATCGAACTACTGACGATGGCCAGAATTAACAATCGATTGACAAAAAGAGCTGCCGAGAGGCGATCCCCCAATATTTAGAGAGACGTGATGGGGTCGGAGCGGTTCATGAGAGAGAATGGTCGAGCTCAGGCACTACGGGATTGCCCCGTTCCTTTCAGTCGCTCGTAATTGCAACTTGGCTTCGGATGGAATGAGATGAACAATCAGAGACGAATCATCCGTCTGGCCATGGCGCGATCCCACTTCGTCTCGGAGTTCTCATCGAACACAAGCGCTTCGTCGGCCGGAATGATCTCCCATGCTCCTGCGTTAATTTCGACCTCAAGTTGGCCTGGGGCCCAACCGGCATAGCCTAGCGCAAAGAGGCTCTTGCGTGGGCCGACCCCGGTGCCTATGGCTTGGAGAATCTTCGGTTGAGCCGTCACCGCGATGCCGTTCTTAACGACCTTGGTGCTGTCGATCCTGTAGTCCGTGGTATGCAGGACGAATCCCTGTTCGGGTTCGATCGGCCCTCCAAAGTGCACGCGGATCTTCCCCTTCACCCCCGCGCTTTCCAACCCGGCCTGTTCCAGCAGTTCAGACAGCGATGCCTCCGCGACCGGCCTGTTCAGGATGAGACCAATCGCTCCAGTCGCGTCATGGTGGATGATATAGACCACGGAGCGTACAAATCTCGGGTCCCGAAGTCCGTCCTTGGCAACGAGAAGTTGACCAGTGAGAGTGGGGGCTTGGACGGGAGCGGCCGTCCTGGCCGTGGCATCTGCGTCCCGAAGGCCAGATCCCGATATCAGCAGTCCCACAATAGCAGTCAGAACTGCAGGGGACCGCAGCAGCAGGAAGCCGACGGTTCGACACGGCTCGCTACAGCTCTTGGCGAGAGGCGGGTGCCTCCGTCGCCATTCGGCAATGTTCAGACTGGATTTGTTCATTGCGACATACGTCTCAGGCAGTTCGTCCTTCCTGGCTTGACACGTCTTCCCCGTACTTGATACGGGGGAATCCGCATCTTTCCGGATTCTCGCCTTCGAGCGTCTGATGGATTTAACGGATTGATGCAGGGAGAGTAGAGCGACCCATGAGGTAGTGATCGATGCCGCGGGCGGCGCTGCGGCCTTCGGCAATGGCCCAGACAATCAACGATTGGCCGCGCTGCATGTCGCCGGCCGTAAAGACGCCCGGTGTACTGGTCATCCAGTCCTTATCCCGCCAGACGTTGCCGCGGTCGGTAAGTCTCACGTCGAGTTCGCTCAGCAGTCCGCCCCGCTCAGGCCCCAGGAAACCCATAGCCAGCAGCACCAGGTCCACCTCCTCCTCGAACTCGGTACCCGGGATCGATCTGAAGGCCATCCGCCCGTTTTCCGTGATCATTTCGACCCGATGCGCGTGTAGCTTTGTGACCCGGCCGTTTTCTCCGGAAAAGTGAGTTGTAGAGACCGAGTACTCGCGGGTACCACCCTCCGCGTGCGCAGAGGAGGTGCGGAAAATAATCGGCCATTGAGGCCAGGGGTTATCCGATGCCCGGGTATCAGGTGGCTGGGGGAGCAGCTCGAATTGGTGGACGGACACGGCCCCCTGGCGGAGGGCAGTCCCCAGGCAGTCGGCGCCGGTGTCGCCGCCACCGATGACGACGACGCGCTTGCCGCTGGCGGTAATAAATACCTCATCAGGGATGACCTCGCCCTGGCATCTCCGGTTCTGAAGTGTCAGGTACTCCATGGCGAAGTGGATTCCGTGCAACTCACGTCCGGGGACTACGAGATCGCGCGGCGCGGTGGCTCCTCCAGCGAGGAGGATGGCATCGAAGTCACGACGAAGTTCCTCAACCGCCACATTCACTCCGACGTTCGTCTGAACACGGAACTGAATCTCCTCCTTTGCCATCTGATCAAGCCGTCGGTCCAGCACCCGCTTCTCCAGCTTGAACTCCGGAATCCCATAGCGCAACAGACCGCCGATCCGGTCGGCCCGCTCGAAAACCGTCACCCAATGACCGGCGCGGTTGAGTTGCTGGGCCGCCGCGAGTCCTGCCGGACCAGAGCCCACCACGGCCACCTTTTTCCCGGTGCGAACGGCGGGAGGCTCCGGCCTGATCCATCCTGCCTCGAAGGCGTGCTCGACAATGGCCAGCTCGATCGCCTTGATCGTCACAGGGTCGTTGTTGATCCCAAGGACGCACGATCCCTCGCAGGGTGCCGGGCAGGCGGTTCCGGTAAACTCCGGGAAGTTATTGGTGGCGTGTAGCCGCTCGATGGCGTCCTGCCACCGGTCGCGGTAGACCAGGTCATTCCAGTCCGGGATGATATTGCCCAGCGGGCAGCCCTGATGGCAGAACGGAATACCGCAGTCCATGCAGCGCGCCCCCTGCCGCTTCAGCACCTCTGCCGGCCACGGCAGCATTACCTGTTGCCAGTCTTGGATCCGCTCCTCCACCGGCCGGTATGGCTGCTTTTCGCGCTTGAACTCGATGAAACCGGTCGGCTTACCCATGGGCGCCCATCATCACCGCCTGTTCCCAGGGGATCCCTTCGATCTCAGCGCGTTTCATTGCCTTCATCGCCCGCTTGTAATCCTTTGGTATCACTTTGATGAATTTCGCTTCCATTGCCTGCCAACTCCCGAGAATCCGCTCGGCCACCGTACTGCCGGTATAGCGGAGGTGGCGGCGGAGGAGTGTCTTGACCTCTTCGATCTCCTCCTCGACATCCAAGGCCTCCAGATCAACCATGCTGAGGTTACAGCGGGCCTTGAAGTCGCCGGCTTCGTCCAGAACGTAGGCAACGCCTCCGGACATCCCCGCAGCGAAGTTGCGTCCGGTCTTCCCAATGACGACGATGCGGCCGCCGGTCATGTACTCGCAGCCGTGGTCGCCGACGCCCTCTACCACCGCATGGGCGCCGCTGTTGCGCACCGCGAATCGTTCGCCGGCAACCCCGCGAAGATAAACCTCGCCCTTTGTGGCGCCGTACAGCACCACGTTGCCGACCAGGATATTCTCTTCGGGGACGAATGTGGCCTCGCGGGGCGGAAAGACGACGATCTTGCCGCCCGACAACCCCTTGCCCAGGTAGTCGTTGCTGTCGCCCTCCAAGGCCAGCGTGATTCCTTGGGGGATGAAGGCGCCAAAGCTTTGACCGGCCGATCCGGTGAAGTGGATCCGGATCGTGTCCTCGGGGAGCCCCTCGCCTCCGTAGCGGCTGGTCACTTGGAAGCCCAGGATGGTGCCGACCGTGCGGTTGACGTTCCTGATCGGCAGGCGCAGGCCGACCGGCTCACGCCGTTCGAGCGCGGGCTGGCAGAGCGGGACGATAGTGGTCATGTCCAACGACTGCTCCAGGCCATGGTCTTGCTCTCGCACCTTCCGGATGGCCACCTCCGGCCCGACCTCCGGACGATAGAGAATCGAGGAGTAGTCCAGTCCCTTCGCCTTCCAGTGCTCGACCGCTGTCTTCATATCGAGCCGATCTACGCGGCCGATCATCTCATCCATGGTGCGGAAGCCAAGTTTGGCCATCAACTCACGTACCTCGGCCGCGATGAAGCGGAAGAAGGTTTCGACATACTCGGGCTTTCCGGAGAAGTTCTTCCTCAACTCGGGATCCTGAGTGGCGACCCCAACCGGGCAGGTGTTCAGATGGCAGACGCGCATCATGATACAACCCGATACGACCAGCGGTGCTGTGGAAAAGCCGTACTCTTCGGCGCCCAGCAGCGCGGCAATGATGACGTCCCGCCCGGTCTTCATCTGACCATCGACCTGGACGGCGATCCGATCCCGGAGCTTGTTCATCACCAGCACCTGCTGGGTCTCGGCCAATCCCAACTCCCAAGGCAGGCCGGCATGCTTGATGGAGCCCAGCGGGGAGGCCCCCGTCCCGCCATCGAATCCAGAGATCAGGACCACATCAGAGAAGGCCTTAGCCACCCCTGCCGCGATCGTCCCGACCCCGACTTCAGCGACAAGTTTCACGTGAATGCGGGCAGTTGGGTTACTATTCTTCAAGTCATGGATGAGCTGTTTAAGGTCCTCGATAGAGTAGATGTCATGGTGTGGCGGCGGAGAGATCAGACCTACGCCAGGGGTCGAATGCCGCACCTTGGCGACCCACGGATAGACTTTCGCGCCTGGGAGTTGACCTCCCTCACCAGGCTTACTGCCCTGCGCCATCTTGATCTGCAGGTCGGTGGCATTGACCAGATACTCGCTGGTGACTCCGAAGCGGCCGGAGGCTACTTGCTTGATGGCGCTGCGTCGCCAGTCGCCGTTGGGATCCGGTGTGAAGCGGGCCGGGTCCTCCCCCCCCTCTCCGGTATTCGACCTGGCGCCCAGCCGGTTCATGGCAATCGCCAGCGTCTCGTGAGCCTCCTGGCTGATGGAACCGTACGACATGGCTCCAGTGGCGAAGCGCCTGAGAATAGACTCGACGGGCTCAACCTCCTCGATCGGGATTGGCTGATCAGCCTGCTTGAACTCCATGAGCCCACGGAGGGTACACAGATTCTGACTATGGTTGTTCACCATCTCTGAGTACTCTTTGAAGACCGTATACTGGCCGGTCCGTGTAGAGTACTGGAGCTTCGCGACCGTCTCTGGGTTCAGGAGATGATACTCGCCGTCCCGCCGCCACTGGTATTCACCGCCCCATTCAAGGTTTGGCTCACCGACAGGCCGGTCAGGGAAGGCCTTGCGATGGCGGAGGCCCACCTCTTCGGAAATCTCGTCGATTCCGATGCCGCCGATTCGGGAGGCCGTCCAGGTAAGGCACCGGTCCACAAACGCCTTGTTCAGCCCGATTGCCTCGAAGATCTGGGCGCCGCGATAAGACTGGATCGTAGAGATTCCCATCTTGGAGATGACCTTCAGGATGCCCTTGTTGAGCGCCTTGATGTAGTGCTTGACGGCCTTCTTGTGGTCCATTCCCGGCAGCAGCCCCTCACGGATCATGTCGTCGAGGGTCTCGAAAGCCAGGTACGGGTTGATGGCGCCCGCGCCATACCCGATGAGCAGTGCCGCATGATGAACCTCACGCGGCTCACCGCTCTCGATCACCAGTCCCACCCGCGTCCGGGTTCCTTCCCGGACCAAGTGATGATGAACACTGGCAGTGGCGAGGAGGGCCGGGATTGGGGCCAGCTCTTTACACACACCACGATCGGATAAAATGAGAAAGGTGTAGCCATCAGCGACAGCCTGGCTCGCCTTGCCGCATAGCTCCTCCAGTGCCTGTTCGAGGCCCTTGCCGTCTTCGGTCACCGGGAACAGCATCGGCAGCGTGATCGATCTGAAGCCCGGCAGATCCGTATAGCGGATCCGCGCCAACTCCTCGTTGTCCAGGACCGGCGTTTTCAATTTGATCTGCCGACAGCTTTCAGGTTCCGGTGTGAGCAGATTCCGTTCCGGTCCGATGGTGGTTGCCATCTGCGTCACCAACTCCTCCCGAATCGCGTCCAGCGGGGGGTTGGTCACCTGGGCGAAGAGCTGCTGGAAATAATCATAGAGCAGACGCGGGCGGTTGGAGAGGACGGCGAGCGGCGTGTCGGTCCCCATAGAGCCGACCGGCTCCTCACCCTTCAAGGCCATCGGTCCGATCAGGAGCCGAAGGTCTTCGTGGGTATAACCGAAGAGCTGTTGCCGCTGCAGCACCGTTTCATGGTCCGGCTCATGGACGTGAGGGGGCGTCAGTAACTCCTCCAGCGGGACGAGGTTCGCCTCGAGCCACTCCTGATACGGGTGCTCGGTCGCAAAGCCGTGCTTCAACTCGGTGTCGTCGATGATCCTCCCCTGGGCGGTGTCCACCAGAAAAATCCGGCCAGGGTGTAGGCGCTCTTTGATCAGCACATTTTCGGGCGGGATGTCCAGTACTCCTACCTCGGAGGCCATGACCACCATGCCGTCCTTCGTGACGTAGTATCGCGACGGGCGCAGTCCGTTCCGGTCCAGCACCGCCCCGATCACCGTCCCATCGGTAAAGGCGATCGATGCCGGCCCGTCCCAGGGCTCCATCAGGCAGCTATGATACTCATAGAACGCCTTTCGTTCCTCGCTCATCGATTCGTGGCCGCTCCAGGCCTCCGGAATCATCATGAGGATGGCGTGGGGCAGGGGACGCCCGGCCATCACCAGAAACTCCAGGACGTTGTCGAAAACCGCTGAGTCGCTTCCGCCTTCCAGCACAATCGGAAAGATTTTCTTGAGGTCAGGCAGTAGTTCGGACTCGCATAGCGCCTCGCGAGCGCGCATCCAGTTGATGTTACCGCGCAGCGTGTTGATCTCGCCGTTGTGAGCCATGTACCGGTAGGGATGCGCCAGTGGCCAGGAGGGGAAGGTATTGGTCGAAAAGCGCTGGTGGACCAACGCCAGCGCCGATTCGACAGCCGGGTCTGTGATGTCCGGAAAGATCGTCTCGATCTGGTTCCCTATCAGCATCCCCTTATAGGTTAGCGTATTTGAGGAGAGGCTTGGTACGTAGAAGAGTTTCCGCTGCGACAGGGTCGAGCCGTAGACCACGTGCTCAACCTGCTTACGGATGACGTAGAGCTTCCGTTCGAACGCCCGATCGTCCTGGAGAGCCGGATTGCGACCGATGAAGATCTGCTTGAAGATCGGCTCGGAGGCCTTGGCACTGGGGCCGATCGGTGAGTTGTCTGTCGGTACATCCCGCCACCCCAGGAGCGTCTGCCCTTCTTCTACGATCAGGTCCTCGAAGATCGCCTGGCATTTTGCGGCCTGCGAAGGGTCAGTGGGCAGGAAGACCAGCCCCGCACCGTACTGCTTCGGCGCGGGCAGGGTGATCCCGATTCTGGCGCACTCGCGGGCGAGAAAGGCGTGGGGCATCTGAATGAGAATGCCGGCCCCATCGCCTGTATTCGGCTCACAGCCGCTGGCACCGCGATGAAGCAGGTTCTTTAAGATCGTGAGTGACTGTTGGATGATTGTGTGGGATTGACGACCCTTGATATCCACCACGAAGCCGACACCGCAGGCATCATGCTCGTAGGTCGGGTCGTACAGGCCCTGTTTGGGTGGGATACCGTAAGGGGCCACAGACACTGAATCCGTCTGGTCAGTCACCAAACTCTCCTTCCACTCTTTGAAGTGGTCGATCAATAAAAATATTACTGAATAGTCATGGCCCCGGAAGGGGCTACTCATACATCATAAAAATCCCCCCAACCCACCTTTATCAAAAAATGGGGAGGACCCGAGAGGGGATTTCAGCGGTAGACAATTTTCAGAATAATATAGCCGAAACCGTATGATAAGTCACGTGAAAAACAGTCAAGCCGAGCAATAGGACACGTTCTCCTTCTCAGGTCCCCTCTCTCCGGAAGGTGAGGGGAAAAAACCGGCTGGGGAGATTCCTAGCAGATTGGGGATAGTTGATAGCGTGCTTCGATCCCGCTGTCAAGCGGAAAGTCGCGAGGGCTCGGCGTCTCTTTGAACTCTTGAAAAAGTATCCCGTCGATAACGCCAACGGATCCTCATGAGTAACGGGGCGCGAAGATATCATGTAATATATCAATGAATATATCGTAACCAATTAAATTAAATGAATGCTATGAAACTTAGCCGAATTTTCTCTTATTAGGTGGTGGCTGTACGGGGTTGAGAGAGGGGGAGACAATTGCAGATTAGGACACTAGCTGTTTTGCAATGATGTGAATATATTATAACCGTGGAATTGTTATTCGGTTCGCCCGTCGAGGTGGCCCATGACCCAAGCGAGGGATCAAGTTCGCTATAATTTGATTGACAGAGGTCGATGAAAAAGTGTAAACAGTTCTTTGCGAACGGGTTACTGCGTAAAGGGCGCTGTTTTTTGTTGGGCCGTTTCGGGACGAAGCGCGTGGGGAGAATGAGAGGCTACCGTAATCTAAACCCGGTGAAAAGGAGGGGGAACGATGATCTACCACATCATGTGTGAAGTCCAGCCAGGGCAGGAAGAGGCATTGGATGCTTTCTTAATCGGCAAAATGAAAAAATTTTGGCTCGCCAACCAGGGGGTCTCGAGGTTTCACGTCTATGGGGACCACTTGGCGAATAAGTTGGAGCGAGTCATTACCATTGAGGTGGGCGATTTCAGCAACTTCGATAAAATTTTGGCTCTCGATGAGCGCAAGGCGCTTCGCAGCGAGATGATGACGTTAGCCTCAAATGTTCAGAGTCGAATTATGGAGGTCATCGAGTAGATCTCACGAGCTACGGCGGCTCTCAACAGAAAGGAGGTCCGGAGGCGGGACCTCCTTTCTGTTTTTTGTGGGCCCTGTCCGTCTTCAGCGTGCCCAGGTTAATCTGAGCCACACGGGTCATTCGAGTTGCGTTTCTCAGTCACCTTGTCGAGAAAGCTAAGCAGGGTCTGGTTGAACGCCTCGCGCTGTTCCAGGTTGCATAGATGCGAAGCGGGACGCAGGACGGCCAGTTCGGAGGAGGGGA
The DNA here is from genome assembly GCA_002634395.1 of Candidatus Methylomirabilis sp. GTDB lineage: Bacteria > Methylomirabilota > Methylomirabilia > Methylomirabilales > Methylomirabilaceae > Methylomirabilis > Methylomirabilis tolerans. Next base: position 969 of record NSJM01000010.1, on the reverse strand, counting down.
GAGCCGCATGGATCTCCTGCGCCATCGCAATCGGGGTTCCAGGATCGTCTTCGCCCGCGACGACGAGAGCCTGACATCGAACCTCACCGAGACGATCGGTCACGTCTATCGTGGGGATTGCGTGGCAACAGCCGATATATCCTTGCGGAGGTGTACTTCGAAGCATGGTTCGTACGCGTTCCATGATATCAGACCGGCGTTCCCGAAAAGCCGGGGTAAACCAGCGCTGAATGGCAGGCTCGACCATCGGCTCTATTCCTTTTGCGTCCACCGTGCGAATCCGGTCCTCCCAGGCCGTACGGATGGTGGCCGGGTAGCGGCTGGTGGTGGAGCACAGGGTCAGACTCAGAAGCATGTTGGGGTATTTGAGCGCGAAGAGCTGACCGATCATTCCACCCATTGAAATGCCTACAAAGTGCGTCTGTGTGACGCCAAGCACGTTGAGCAGGCCGTGCACATCGTCAGCCATCTGTTCGAGGCTGTAAGGGCCGGGTGATGCGCTGGTTTGGCCGTGGCCTCGCGTGTCATACCTGAGCACCCGGTAGCGTCCACGAAGCGCGTTGGCCTGCTCCTCCCACATTGAGAGGTTGCATCCAAGGGCATGACTCATGGTTACTACCTGCCCCTCTCCCTCGATCGTGTAGTGGATGTCGATACCGTTAGCTGTAACCTTCATCGCTCCTCCTGTTTTGATGCCCGCGATCATTGCAACGACCACTCAGGCCGAATCCACTGAGGGTTTATTCCCCGCGGCTGGCCGCGAGTGCGCCATACCGGCGGAAGCCTGTATCCAGGTATCATGAAAAATCACTTCACACCTTCTCTCACCCTCTCCCCACTCAGCGGGGGAGGGGACGGGTGGGGAGCGATGTTCTGAGTAAAATCGCGGTTAGCCGTGAGCGCTCAGTCTGCCCGCAAAGGGCGTGAGGCGTACTCTTCCGGTACCTTCTGTTTGACGCTGTACGCCTG
>NSJM01000108.1 GCA_002634395.1 Candidatus Methylomirabilis sp. | reverse complement strand
AGCACCAACGAGGCATAGCCGTAGTCGCGTGAGGCAAAGAGGATCAGATCATCGAACCGGCCGATGAGGAGCGACATTCTGGCCATGACCGTATAGCCGAATCCTGCGCCGAAATTGATCATCAGGAAGTAAATGCCAATTCTGGCTGCAACATGAATCGGTCCTTTATGCTCAATAGAGAAGAAGAAGTAGACCAGCACTGTGATGACACCGACAAGGATCAGCAGTGCATTCACTTGCGCCATGCCGAACAGAGGTTGACCGGCATTGCCGAGCAGCGGCTTCAACGTCCCTTGCACCTGCTGAAGGATGTTGGAGGAGATGATGCGGGGGATCGCGACGCCGGACCCGAAGCCCACGATCACGGCAAATGAGATCCGGCTCAGCCAGCTTATTCTCGGGATGAAGCGAGTCAGGACCAGGAGGCCCAGAAAGGCGGCGATCAGGAACCACCATTTCCCTTCCTGGGCGACCGGGATGTAGAGGCTCTTGACCATGACGTCATAGTAGATCCGGACGATCGTGTACCCCATCGAGATTCCAACGTACAGGTGCTCTCCAAATCGGAAGAAGGGGTTGTCTTTGTACAGAAAGCTGAACATGAATAGGGTGAGACCAGCGGCCACCCAGGCGCCAAGCAGGACAGAAGGGGCCATCAGCGCCTCATCTCAGGCGGCGAGTCGGGCCTGTTCTGAGCGCTGCCGAAGGATCGGATCTTTGTGTGGCGCGTTAAAAAATAAAAGAGATTACAGATCAGAATCAAGCCAATGATGATAAAATGCGTGGCTGATTGGGCGTCCATCCCCGCTACTGCTTTTCCCTTCATCCCGATCAACGTCTCGTACTCGGCTGCCCCACGCAACCCGCCGATCAAGCCATTGATCTGCCCGGTGTCGAGGAAGGGGTAGAGACCTGGCGCGATCACGGCCGTCACCCCACCACCCAACTCGAAGCCGTACTTTTCTTTGCCATAGACGTACCAGCTTTCGACGCCTGGGGTGCCTGCCGCCAGGCTGATCACATAGTTGACCTGCCTGAGCGAGTTGATCCCCTGGAGGACAGGAAGGTCAGCGGTCCGCTCGCCGTAGTGGTCGGTCGGAAAGGCAACAGCCAGGTCCTGACCCATGTTGATGATCACGTTGGACCCGCCTGGTGAGTATCCAAGGAAGGCGTAGTCCAGTCCCCGTCGTTTCCCGTGCTCGCTCGCGATCCCGCTCACAACTTTTTCGGCCATTCCGGTCCCAGTGACTAAAAGGGTCATGGCGATCACTCGCAGGTCTCGTTTGAAGGCGTGATTGAGCAACGCCACGGCCATCGGATAGAGTTCCGGTTTCGAGGCCGGGTCGAAGTCCAGCGACAGTAAAAACACCGACCCTGCCGGAAGCGACTCGATGTAATCGTGGACCTGCCTCACCTCCGGCGAGATCCGGACCGGCAAGCCGATCGGGCGGAGGAGCGGGATCAGCGTGGCAAGCGCGATCAGGACGAAGATCACCCGGCGGTCCAGGCGCAACAGCTTATCGGCCAGCTCTCTCAATCCCGACTCCACCGGTACGATCGCCCGTTCCCGAAAAGGGGCGTGGCAAGCAGCGCCCCTACGTTTTCTCTCAATCTCGGCTCCCCAGGTACGACCGCTCGATCCCAAAAATGATCTTGATCGAGGTGGCGATTCCGCCGAGGCTGATCCCGATGATGATCCCACGCCGGGCGGCAGTGTTCAGAACGTTCAGGATCCAGCCGGCCAGCGGCCCTGCAGCGGGGATTAGATACTCACCCAACGGCACCCGACCGAACATCATGATGACCGCCGCCACCAGCAACACTGCGGCCTCTTTGCTCCTGGCCCGAAAGGCGCGGAAGGCGGCCGAGGCAACGAAGAACCCGAGCATGGAAAACATCGTCCCCTGCAGCGCAAGCAGGGCATAGGTATAGATCCAGCCGAACCCCGTCCCCTCCTCCTGCCCGCTTGACCACAACCCCACCGCTACCGTAGCCAGCATCGAGAGATAGACTACCAGGCTGTACCCCCAGCCTGCCGCCCGTATCCGGATCTTCGCGTAATGGACGTGGCAAAGGCTGGCGATCCCCAGGATCATGGCAAATCCAAGGATAATCCGAAGCCAGACTGAGACCTCGGTGAGCGCCGCTTCCGAGACGGGATGTGGAATGTAATACTGGAGGGCGGCCGCCACCCCGAACAGGAAGGTCAGAATCAGCGGGAACGTCCGCCGTAGGAACAGTGTCATTTATTTAAAATCCCGGAAGAGTTGCAGCAGCGGCACAAACGCCTGGGTCCCGGCAAGCCCACCGATGGTTGCAAGGATGGTCCCGATCACCGTAGAGAGCAGGAGAAACGCCTTCCCAAGGTCCTGCCCCCGCAAGGTCCCGACCAGCACCGGCTCGCGCGAGAGATACGCGCTTGCGGCGTACAACTCCTCGCCGATCAGGGTGTAATCGCAGGTCGTGATGAAGAAGGGTAACTGCAGGTCGGCGTCGGTCCCGGCAATCTGGATCGCGCCGGTCCCGGCGCCGGTCTCCGCCAGGAGTAGCGCCTCAGCGTAGTAAAAGCCCATAAAGAAGTTGGCTGCCGGTCGCTCCCGGAGCATAATTCCATTCACCGCAGCGGCGTAGCTGAACTGATCTGATGTGATGAAAAAGTTCGAATCATCACGATAGGCATCAGGTCGTCCAGCCTCCAGATATGACTCCTTGACGATCTCCTGGCAGATGGCCATGACGATCGGGTCTCGGTGCGGTACCTTGAGCTCGGTTTCGTACGCCGCCGTCTTTTTCGCAACCTGTCCAAGAATGACCGTAGCGGCGATAGTCGAAAGGCTTGACATGTCGTCAGAGCCGGTGAGGTAGAGGATCGGTCGCCCCATCTCGGTGGCTCGCCCGATCGCCTCCTCCACCGCGTCCAGCCCGGGAATCCGGCGCAGGAAGATGTTAGGATGTCGTTTTGCTTTGGCGATCGCGATCAGGACAAGGGTAGAGAAGAAGACTACCAACAGGAAGTTGTTCGCCTTTGCCAGGTTGAAGAGATTTGGTTCCGGGATGGCTGATCGAATCGGCCCTTCAATCGTCTGCATCCCGTCGGTCACCGCCACCTTGAAGAAGTAGGATTTGCCACTCTCGAGGCGGAGATCCTGCGTCGATTTCATCTGGTAAAAGTGATACGCCCTGTTCCGGTCCCAGCTCCACCAGGGGCGATCGACATCGCTCTTGTAGTGGGTGTTGGCAGCAAACTCGACGATCCGCGTAAAGGGTCCTTGCGCCTGATCAGCCATGTAGACCTGATAGCGCAGTGTCGGCTCATCGAAGGAGGCCGCTCGCCACGAAAGCCCGATACTGCCTCCGCCGTCGCCGGGCATGTCAAAGGCCTCGAACTGCTCCGGGAAGGAGAGGGAAGATGCCAGGGTACAGGGTGGAGGGTATAGGATGAAGAAAAGCAGAGCGAGGAGTGCGGTAAGCGCATACACGGACATCGGGTGTCGGGTGTCGGGTGTCGGGTGTCGGGTCCTCAACTTGGAACTGAATTCCATCAGGTCTCCAGCAGTTCCACGTTGGCACGAGGGATGATGATTTGCTGCCCATCGTCAAGCTCTGCCTCCAGGACCCGGGCCTTGCTTCCCGTGGGAAGGAACCGAAGGTCGGCCGGAAGAGCAGCGACCTTGCAAATTCGGCCAAAATATGGCTCCCGAATAATCCGGATTTGATCGCCGACCCGCAGTCCGCCCCCCACTCCCGATGTCTCCTCCGTTGAACGTTGAACGTCGAACGTTGAACGCTCTGAGAGCGGGACAATCACCTCCGGCCGGATGACGCCGGCCCGAATTTGGGTCGCGCCAGAGCAGGATGCGCGCTGGCCGGCCTTGGAGGCCAGGAGGTCGAAGGTGCGCCTGGCCATGGCAATTCGACCAAATCCTTCGGTGATGATCAGGCTAAAGCCAATTTGCTCTGTCCCGGTGATCGCGACGCCAAGATCTCGCCCGAGGAGCTGTTTCAGGTCAAGATCGTGGATGCCGCCTACGACAACAGCGGCAACGCCGATCTGCTGTGCTCTGGCAAAGCCGTCACGACCGATCAGCGAGCCGCCTACGAGGATCATCCCCCGGTGTGCGTCGGTTATCCGCTCCGGTGTCAACTCGTCCTCTGGACCGGCGGCGACCGTGATGACTCCTACCGTCTCACCGCCGATGCCGAAAATCCCTTGCACCAGACTGCACGTCGTCTCCACCGTAGCCCCCTGATCCGGGAAGGTCTCAGCCACATGACCGTCCAGGTAGGCAGTCAGCGCCAGGGGCCTCGGCGGCTCCCGCAGGAATACCTGCCCGGTCACCTCGGAAACGGTTTCGATGGTTCCGGTGATGGGGGAGGGGACCTGGACCTTCATCCATTTGATGAATGGCTTGTTTTCGGCAAGCGGCTCGTCGGCTCGGACCGCATCACCCTCCCGTTTTAACATATAGCGCCGGATCTCCTGCGGGACGATTCCCAGCAGGTTGACCACATTGACCGCGTGGACCTTGCCGGGCAGCTCGGTCTGAGCGATGACCGTGGTCGCGGTGACGGCCTGCCCCTCACGGACGAGCACCTGCCCCGGAATCGGCAGGATCCGCCGCTTCCGGACCACGGTCCGTGGCGCCATGCGCAAGCCTGGTGTGTACGAATGAGCCATTCTCGATCCAGGGTCTAGGGGCTAGGGGAAAAGCTATGGACACCCTTCTCAACTCTACCCTAAACCCTATACCCTTTACCCTTCCTCTGTGGGGTACAACTCGACCGCCTTGGCCCAGGCCTGCAACTGGGCGACCCGCTCCGATTCTTTTTCTACCAGGTAGAGCGGCCGTCCCCTGGCATCAAGGATTAGCCCGACCACGCCGCCTTTCGCCTTCAGTGCTACCGGCTTCCCCTTCCCGGCGCCCAGATCAAAGCTCTTCGACGGCTCTGCCTGGAGGTCGGCTTCTGCCCCAGGCGGAAGATCGATGCGAAGGATCTCTCCGAAGCGGAGAGTTCCCTGCGCTTGCCGACCGTCTGCAAATCGGATGGTATATGCAAAACAGGGTTCGCCGAGCTTCACCCTTCCCTCGGCGGCCAGGCAACTCCCCAGTGGGACCAAACAGTCCTTCAGGAAAACCTCAGTGGCCGCTCGCTCATTAACCTCGGACAGCACACCCAGGTGTGGCATCATAAAGATACTATCTACCGCGAAGCGCGTCAGCCCAAGCGGCTGGTAGGCGTCGATCATCATCATCATCGCCTGGACGCGGTGCGGTGCGTGGGAGAGAATTCCGCCGCTCCCGATGATCAGGTCGATTCTGTACAGGTCAATGAGACTCTTCTCGTCCTCTCCCTGCTCGAAGGCATCCGCGATGGTTCGTTCCCGCTGCACGCCCTTCAGGCCAACTGCCAGCGCCTTGTGCTGCTCGAACGCAAGCCGGAGCGCCTCCCGCGCCACTGCTTGCTCCAGGGCCAGGTCCGCCTGCGTCTGAGGGATCGTGGTGGGACGGATCATCTTATTCTTGATCCGATTCCGCATCTCCTGCTCTGCAAGCGGATCGGCCAGCCATCGTTCGATCTTCTCGATGCCGGCCTCGGCCAGGACATTACTGATGCTGTAGCTCATCCCCAGATTGGCGCTGACTGTCCGGGTGAACTGCCCATCCACCACCGAGAAGACATCCGTCGTGGCGCCACCGATGTCCACACCAAGCAGGTTCAACCCCTGCGCTCTCGCCGCATTCTCCATGATGAGACCGACAGCAGCAGGCGTGGGCATGATCGGCGCCCCTGTCCACCCCATGAGCACCCCATATCCCGGCGCCTGGGCCATGACATGCTCGAGGAACAGGTCATGGATCTTGTGGCGGGCCGGCGCAAGATTTTCCCGCTCAAGAATGGGTCGAATATTGTCCGCCATGACAAGGGCCGTCCGGTCGCCCAGAATCTCCTGAATCCGGCCCCGCGCATCTTTGTTCCCGGCAAAGACCACGGGAAGTTTAAAGCTCCCGCCGAGCCTGGGCTTCGGATCGGCTGCCCGGATGTACTCTGCCAGTTCCACAACGTGCGAGATGGTTCCGCCATCGGTCCCGCCTGACAGCAAAATCATATCAGGCCTCAGAACCCGGATTCGCTCGATCTTCTCATGGGCAGCCCTGCCATCATTGCTGGCCAGGACGTCCATGACGATGGCGCCGGCGCCAAGGGCACACCGCTGGGCGCTCTCGGCGGTCATCGCCATCACCACGCCCGCCACCATCATCTGGAGACCTCCGCCGGCGCTGCTCGTGGAGACATAGATATCGACCCCGCACCTGCCTTCGGCAGGCGTCATAATCTTCTCCCCATCCAGGATTCTCCGCCCCGACAACTCCTCCACCTCCTGGATGGCGTTCAGTACCCCGCGGGTCACATCGTCAAATGGGGCTTCGACGGTGGTCGGGGACTCACCGCGGAAGGTCTGACGGTACTCTTCCCCCACCTTCTCGATCAGGATCGCCTTGGTGGTCGTGCTTCCACAATCGGTGGCCAGGATCGCCGTCATCTCACGACTCATGGCTATTCCCTTCGTTTCCGGTACCTCGCACCCCAACTCTCGCCGTTCTCTCCCCTTGTACAGGGGGGATTCGCATTTCGCGCCACGCGCTTTCTTCTTCGCGACGAAGTCTGTCGATAAAGAGTGCCGGGGTCTCCTCACGTTCCAACAGGCGTGCGAGTCGTTCGATGTCATCAGGACGGGCAACCATTCCCATGATCGGCGTCAGGGCATGGACCAATTGGCTTGCGAGGAAACCGAGCGGGACAAGAGACTCTATAAGGAATATGGCAGGCGTCGCGAGACCGCGATCCGCGAGAAGGCGAGCAAAGTGATCCAGCAATACAAGATCTTCCGGATCGATCCGACTGTCCTGTCTGCGAAGCGCGAATGCGTGAGCGAAGCCGCGTCGTATGCGGCCCCATAACTCTCGTCCGTAGACGTCCATAGTTGTGAGTACATCGTTCATAGATAAGAGGCCGAAGTTCGCAGATTGTTACGGTCCAGGCGCTCCTGGACTATGAACTCTGGACCCCGAACAATGAACGCTTCTTACTTGGCGGTAGGAGGAACCTGCCCTGTCGGCGTCTGTCCGGTTGGAGACGTTGTCGGTGCCTGGGCGCCGGCCGGAGGTAATGCAGGAACTGGGGCGGTCTGTCTGACCCGTTCCTCTGTAATGACCGAGGAGCTACTCCTACGTTCCGACAAAATAGTCAGCACGAGGGATGAGACCATAAAGAGAACAGCCGCTGCCAGAGTCAGCTTACTCAGGAATGTGGCAGCGCCGCGCCCACCGAAGAAGGTTTGGCTCGATCCACCGCCAAAGGCAGCGCCGATGTCGGCACCTTTGCCGCTCTGGAGGAGCACAACCACAACGAGGATCACTGCAACAAGGAGATGTAAAGCAGAAAGCGCGATGACCATATATACCTCCTTAAAAGCTAGAATGTAGGGTACAGGGTATAGGAAACCGGGGAAAGGATTGAAGAGTCTCTCTTTTCTCTCCTACCCCCTCCACCCAACACCCTTTATCTTTTAGCGGCTTTTACGATCGATGCGAATGAATCGGCGTCCAGACTGGCCCCGCCGACCAGTGCGCCGTCGATCTCCGATCGTCCCAGCAACTCTTCGGCATTGTCCGGCTTGACACTTCCTCCGTAGAGGATGCGGACGTCGCAAGCGTTCTCAGTACCGAACAACAGGGCGATGGTCTTTCGGATATGTGCGTGCATCTCCTCAGCCTGGTCAGGCGTAGCCGTTTTGCCTGTGCCAATGGCCCAGACCGGCTCATACGCGAGGATGAGTTCTTGAACCCGCTCAGACCTGAGATCCGACAGCGCCCCTTTGATCTGTGCCTCCACGACAGCGTAGGCACGCCCCGCTTCCCGCTCAGAGAGGGTTTCACCGACACAGATGATCGGGGTGAGGCCGCTTGCCATGGCGGCAAGGCTCTTCTTATTCACGCTCTCGTCCGTTTCCCCGAAATACTGGCGTCGCTCGGAGTGACCAACAATGACATAGCGGCATCCGATATCCCGAAGCATCTCAGCCGACACCTC
>NSJM01000107.1 GCA_002634395.1 Candidatus Methylomirabilis sp. | reverse complement strand
CGCAAAGAAGTAGACGCCGCCATGGTTATCGCAGCGGATGCCGTCGGTCATCTTCCGGGCAAGACGTCGGAGTATCTTCAGTCGATCCCGCTCATCGCCATCGATCCCAAAGAGAGCGACACGACGAAGGTGGCCGCGGTCGTGATTCCCGTGGCACAGGCCGGGGTGGCTGCCGCCGGCATGCAGTATCGGATGGATCATATCCCGCTCAAGCAGAAGAAGGTGGTCGACTCGCCCTGGCCCACGGATCGGGAGGTCCTGGAGCAGATCATTGCAAGGGTTGTCGCGAAGAAAAATGGCGGGAGCCGCGTTTCCGCAGCCTGAGGGGAGAGAGAAGGCGTAATCGGCTTATGCCCGGTGAGGGATCGTGGTGGTCAACCTAAACGACGCCGAGAGAGGAGGATCATGGTGCAAAGAAGGTGGTAGGTTCTTGATGTCGTCGTGGGCAGCGCCCTGCTGCTCACTCCGATTTCTATACTGACCCCTCTCCCTCAACTATAGCGAAGCACGATTACTCTCTTGCTGCACGTCTTCACACTGTATTACATTCTTTGTCGTATGCCATGACATTGCTCGCAAGGGATATCCACGGATGAGGGAAAGGACAGGATGCCGAAGCTAGGTCGAGTGCTTGTGATCGATGACGAAGCGGATATGCTCGAGCACTGCGCCAAGCTGCTCACTCGCTTTGGCTATGAGGTGGTGACCGATGTCGATAGCGGCAAGGTTGCCACGCTGTACGAGCGTGAAAGGCCCGACCTGGTGCTGACCGATCTTCGGATGCCGGGCCTTGACGGTCTGGGTGTCCTTCAGGCAATCCAGGCGATCGATCCTGAGGCGACCGTGATCCTGATCACCGCCTTTGCCACGATCGAGACCGCCGTAGAGGCGATCAAAGAGGGGGCGTTCGATTACCTACCCAAACCGTTCTCGGCCGATCAACTCAAGGTGTGTGTCGAGCGGGCGATGGGCCAGCGTCGTTTGCGAGAAGAGAACCGACGGCTTCTGGCGCAACTCACCGAGACCCATCGCTTTGACAATATCATCGGCAGGAGCCTGCCGATGCTTCAGGTCTTCGAGACTATTAAGAAGGTCGCGAAGAGCGAGGCCAATATCCTTATTATCGGTGAGACCGGGACCGGCAAAGAGCTGATTGCCAGGAGCCTCCATGTCAACAGCCGCCGGGCGACGGGCCCTTTCATCCCCGTTGATTGCGTCTCGCTTCCCGAAAACCTGCTGGAAAGCGAGCTGTTCGGGCACGAGAAGGGTGCATTTACGGGAGCACAGGCTACCCGCCCGGGACTGTTTGAATTTGCCAGCGGTGGGACCATTTTCCTGGACGAGGTGGGCGACATCAGCCTGAATCTCCAGTCTAAGCTACTGAGGGTCCTGCAGGAACGCCAGGTACGGCGGGTCGGGTCAAATCGAATGATTGAGGTGGATGTGCGCGTCATCTCCGCCACCAACCACGACTTGGCCCAGGCAGTCGCTGCCGGCAGGTTTCGGGAGGATCTCTATTATCGCCTGAACGTCATCTCGCTGCCGCTCCCGCCCCTGCGAGATCGCAGGGGCGATATCCAGTTGATCGCGCATCACTATCTCGCAAAGTACGCGTCCGGTAGCGAGAAGGAGGTCAGAGGCGTTACGCCGGACGCGATGCGGCTTTTAGAAGCGTATACCTGGCCTGGGAACGTCCGCGAACTGCAGAATGTGATGGAGCGAGCGGTGGTTCTGGCAGAATGCGAACTGATCCGGCCACAGGAGTTGCCGGAACACCTCCGCGTCAAGGTCGAGGCCGTCCAGACGCTCCCGCCGAATGAGCTACCGCTCAAGCGGGCAAAAGAGGTGTGGGCCGGTTCGTTTGAGCGGGACTATCTGGTCCAGCTCCTTAAGCGACATGACGGTAATATCTCACAGGCCGCGAAGGCTGCCTGCGTAGACCGGAAAACGGTTCATCGCCTCATAAAGAAGTACGGGATCAAGCCTTCGTAGCGGCCAGGCGTATGTGGTCACAGAGCAATGGGGGGGTGGGGAAGATCGCCTTTTCGCTTGACAGAATGGACCTAAGTGATTGAAGATAAGCGCCGGTAATTGTGAAGCTGGGAGAAGATTTAGGCGCGTAGCTCAGGGGGAGAGCGCTTGCTTGACACGCAAGAGGTCGGCGGTTCAAGACCGCCCGCGCCTACCATCGCTCACAATACCCGATGTTGCCTTAGGCGGAATCATCTGAACGGAAAAGAGTATCCTACCGTTGTGATGCGCTTTTCTTATCGAGACTGGACGCGCAGCATGAGTGAGATCCGGACACAATCGATCGTAATCACCTTGGACGATGGACAGCGACATGAATTCCCTGCTGGCGTAACAGCGCTGGGGGTGCTGGAGGTCGCGGATCCGGCGGCCAAAAAGGAGACGATCGGGGCAATAGTCAATGGGCGTCCTGCCGATCTGAGCAGTCCCATCGACCAAGAGGCCCGGGTAAGGTTTATCACCGTCAACTCGCCGGAAGGCCTCTCGATACTCCGGCACAGTGCTGCTCACCTGATGGCAGCCGCCGTACAGCAGCTTCTGCCCGGCTCAAAATTTGCCATTGGCCCGGCGATCCAGGATGGCTTTTACTACGACATCGAGCCACCTCGTCCGCTTACCCCGGACGATCTACCGGCCATTGAGGCCACGATGCACGAGCTCTCGGAGCAGCGACTCCCGTTCACCAGGCTTGAGGTTTCGCTGGAAGAGGCGATCGCGAAGGTAACGACACTGAACCAGCCGTACAAGGTGGAACTTCTGGAAACCATCCGAGATCGGGCGATAGCTCCCATTGGAGCCGCTGAGCAGGATGAGCTGAAGCACGAAGTCGATCCTGCCGCGGAGCGGGCCAGTTTCTACACAACCGGCGACTTTGTCGATCTGTGCCGTGGTCCCCATGTGCTCGATACGTCAGTGATCCGCTTCTTCAGGCTGACCCATCTGGCAGGGGCCTACTGGCGGGGCGACGAGCGGCGACCGATGCTGACCAGAATCTACGGCATCGCCTTCCCGACACAAGATGCGCTGGAGGCGCATCTATTTCTCCTGGAGGAGGCCAAGCGGCGGGATCATCGACGCCTGGGCCGTGAGCTGGACCTCTTTAGCGTCGATGATGAAGTCGGCGGCGGACTGATTCTGTGGCATCCGAAGGGGGCGTTGGTCCGGAAGCTGATTGAGGATCTGTGGCGCGAGCAGCACCTCAACAACGGCTACGACCTTATCTATACGCCGCACATCGGCCGGGCGAAGCTGTGGGAGACCAGTGGCCATCTTGACTTTTACCAGGAGTTCATGTATCCAAGAATGGAAATGGAAGGGAACGACTATTACGTCAGGCCGATGAACTGCCCCTTCCATATCAAGCTCTTTCAGTCTAAGGTCCACAGTTACCGAGAGCTGCCGGTGCGGTTTGCCGAGCTGGGAACGGTCTATCGCTTCGAGCGCGTCGGCGTGTTGCACGGGCTCTTGCGCGTTCGAGGGTTTACGCAGGATGATGCGCACATCTTTTGTACGCCGGCGCAGATGGTATCCGAAGTGGCCCGTACCGTCAGCTTCAGTCTGTTCTTCCTTCGCGCCTTCGGGTTCGATCGGTATGACGCCTACATTGCCACCAGGCCGGAGAAGGCGATCGGAGACCAGGGCCTTTGGAATGACGCGACTGCGGCGCTACGCCAGGCAGCCGATCAGGCGGGGCTTTCGTATCAGATCGACGAAGGAGGCGGGGCCTTCTATGGACCGAAGATCGATCTGAAGGTAAAAGACGCCTTGGGCCGCTCGTGGCAGTGTACGACTGTGCAGTTCGACTTCAATTTGCCGGAACGCTTCGATATTACCTATGTCGGAGAGGACAACCGGTCGCATCGGCCCTTCATGGTCCATCGCGCGGTTCTCGGGTCGCTGGAGCGGTTTTTTGGGGTATTGATCGAACATCATGCAGGCGCCTTCCCGATCTGGCTTGCGCCGGTACAGGTTCGGCTGGTGCCGGTAGCCGATCGCTTCCTGCCATATGCTCAGCAGGTCTCTGACCAGCTCAGGACGGCAGGGGTGCGCACGGAAGTAGACGTACGGAACGAGAAGGTCGGCTATAAGATTCGAGATGCCGAGGTGCAGAAGATCCCCTATGCCCTGGTAGTAGGAGAAAAAGAGATCACATCACGCACTGTTTCGGTGCGGCAGCGCGGCGGACGAGATCTGGGCGTCATGCCGATCGATGGATTTATAGCCGCGATTGCAGAGGAACTCAAGCCGGCCGTGAAGGCGACCTGGCCGGCTCAACATGAAGGAGGGAGCGTCCATCAGTAGAAGTGTTCGGGTGAATGAGCGGATTCGGATTAAAGAGGTGAGGGTGATTAGTCCGGAGGGAGCCCAGCTTGGAATCCTGCCGATTCAGGAGGCTCTCGAGACTGCCCAGAAGCTTGCGCTCGATCTGGTGGAGGTGGCGCCTGAAGCCAAGCCGCCTGTTTGCCGGATCATGAACTACGGGAAATATCGCTACGAGCAGAGTAAGAAGACGCGGGAGGCGAGGAAGAAGCAGACGGTCATCCAGGTCAAAGAGATCAAGCTCCGGCCAAAAACCGAGGATCACGATTTTCAGTTCAAGGCCAAGCACGCCGAGCGCTTCTTGAAGGAAGGGAATAAGACCAAGGTGACCATGATGTTCCGAGGACGGGAGATGGTGCATCTCGATCGCGGGAAGGTGCAGTTGGATCGCTTCGCTGAAGCGCTCAAAGAGATCGCCATCATCGAACAGCGCCCCAGGCAGGAAGGTCGGAACATGGTGATGATCCTCACCCCCAAGCATTGACAGAGAGGAGCGACGGTGCCGAAGATCAAGACACTCAAAGGAGCCGCGAAGCGGTTCAAGATGACGGGAACCGGCAAGATCAGACGCTACAAAGCGTCTAAGAGCCACTTGCTGACAGGCAAGTCGAGGAAGCGGAAACGAAATCTGCGACAGCCGGGTCTGGTATCCAAGCCGGATACGGCCAGGATGGAGCGGTTGATTCCGTATCTGTAACAAGACGGGTAGCGGTTAGTAATCAGCCGTCAGCATTCAGCTTGCAGGAATCGCGGATCCCGTGTTATGTTACTTCGCTGATCGCTGAGGGCTGAACGCTGTTTTATCTGGAGGAATAGGATGCCACGCGCAAAAGGCGGATTTAAAACACGACATCGCAGAAATAGGGTCCTGAAAGAGGCCGAGGGGTATTGGGGCAAACGGAGTAAGGCGTACAGGAGCGCGCAGGAGGCGGTCGATCGGGCAAAGAAGTACGCCTATCGTGACCGCAAGGCTCGCAAACGTGACTTCCGCGGCCTGTGGATCATACGGATCAATGCGGCGGCCCGCCTGACTGGCCTGTCGTACAGCGCCCTGATGGGCGGCCTCAAAAAGGCCGGCGTAGCCATCGACCGAAAGTCCCTGGCCGAGCTGGCCATCCAGGATCCCGTAGCGTTTACGAAAGTCGCCGCAACCGCGCGGGAGAGCTTGGCGGCTTAGGGATTAAAGATCACGACATTGTTATCTGAGGCATGCCCCGACCCGTGTCGGGGCTTGTTGTTGTGGGGGAGAGGTGGAGGCGCTACGGCAGGAGCTGGAGGATCTGAAGGCGGCAGCGCTCAATCAGATTGAGCGCTGCGCCGACGCGACTCAGCTTGAACAGGCCCGCGTGCAGCTTCTTGGCCGCAAGGCCAGATTGACGGGGCTCCTTAGGCAATTGGTGACGCTTCCACCGCAGGATCGGCCGGCGATCGGTCTGCTGGCCAACCAGGTCAAGCAGACCGTCGAGGAACACATTGCAGCGCGACGGGCGGCCCTGGAATCGATTCCGAGTGATGAGGTGCTGGCGACAGACCGGATCGACGTTACCCTTCCGGGGCGACGTCCGACCATGGGCCGCCTGCATCCCCTCACCCAGATCATCCGCGAAATCTGCGAAATCTTTGCGGAGATGGGGTTTGCCGTCATCGAGGGACCAGAGGTTGAGTGGGACTACTATAACTTTGAGGCCCTCAATATTCCGGAGGATCACCCGGCCAGGGAGATGTGGGATACCTTCTGGATCGATCCGGCCAGCGCCAAGGTCGATAGACCGATGTTGCTCCGGACCCATACCTCGCCGATGCAGATTCGCATCATGGAACAGACCAAGCCGCCGGTTCGCATCATTGTGCCCGGCAAGTGTTATCGATACGAGGCGGTGGACGCCAGTCATGAGAGCCAGTTCCACCAGATCGAAGGGCTGGCGGTCGATGAAGCCGTCACCTTTGCCGATTTGAAGGGGACGTTGTATGCTTTCGTCCGGCGCCTCTTCGGCAACGACCGAAAGATCCGTTTCCGCTGCGACTATTTTCCGTTCGTCGAACCCGGCGTGGATATGTCGATCGACTGTTTCCGCTGCAAGGGCGCCGGGTGCCGACTGTGCAAGGCGAGCGGGTGGCTCGAGATCCTGGGCGCGGGGATGGTCCATCCGAATGTCCTGACGCGCGTCGGCTACGACCCGGCCCGATACTCCGGCTTCGCCTTTGGCTTGGGCCCGGCCCGTGTCGCCATGCTCAAGTACGGCATCGATGATATCCGCCTCTTTCACGGTAACGACCTGCGCTTCCTCCGTCAGTTCCCCTGACCTCCTTCGAACTCCGTTCGCTGCATCGTTCCTGCCCTTGATCGTGCATTGTCTTTCCCAGATTCGACTAGTGTAATGTCCCATAAGTCTCTTTGCTCTGATCGTCATTACGGGCTTGACCCGGAATCCAGTGCGTGTCTAGATTCCCGCTCCCGGCTTACAACGTGCCGGGATAAGCTCCTGGGAATACCTCATACGCCGCGACGCGCCTATGCGCATGAAAGCCTGCGGCGTAAGACTATCGCCCCCTTGGCTCGTCATTGCGAGCGACCACCGGGAGCGCGGCAATCTCAGCGTTGTACCCAGGGGCCACGTCCCCCAACTACAGTGAGATTGTCTCGGTCCCCTTCGCTTCGCTCTGGGCTTCGGCTTATCCGCTTCCTCGCAATGACCCGCGGGGAGACTTTCTGAGCGGCGGCCTCGGAAGTGATGTCAAGGAGTGTTGGGAATACTGCACGAGTTCTGAACGGGCTGGTATTTCTATGGATCCTGTTTTTCCGGTTGACGCCACCTTGAGCCATGATACGATTCATGGGCGGCAGGCAGACCGGAAGGAGATCGAGGCTCGCTCAATGATCGGCGAAATCGAAGACATCCTGGATGCACTGAACCAGGCCCGCGTGCGCTATCTGGTTGTGGGTGGTGTTGCCGTTGTCTTACACGGATACCTCCGGACCACGGCCGATCTCGACCTGAGCATTCAGCTCGACCGGGACAATGTGCTGAGAGCGATCCGTGCCCTGCATGACCATCACTACCGCCCCCGGGCCCCCGTGTCCGCCGAGGAGTTCGCAGAGAAAACGATCCGCGAGCAATGGATTCGAGAAAAAGGACTGGCCGTTTTTACTCTATGGAGTCCCGCGCACCCCACCCTGGAAATCGATCTGTTCGTTAATGAACCGTTTGACTTTAACGCGGTATATGCCCGCGCGCTGCGTATCCCTCTGGAAAAGACGGAAGCTACCGTCATTGCCCTCGAGGACCTGATCGCCATGAAGAAAAGCGTGGCTCGGCCCAGGGACATCGAAGATATTGCCGCCCTGGAGTCGCTCGCGGACAAGGGGAAGGAAAGCGAGGAGGATTCCGATGAGTGATGAACGACAAGTCAGCCCTTCGAAGAGCCCACAGAAACTGGACTGGAGCTTCGAAGAACACCGCCGCCGACAGGCCAGACTCGGCCTGGGGCTCAGCCCGGCCGAACGGTTACGGTGGCTCGAGGAGTCGATGGAGGAGCTCAGAAAGCTCGTAGGCCGCGCCCGCCAAGGCCGTTCCATCACGCCCAGCTAGATGACGGCGCCGAAGCTGATCTGGCGTGCGTTATCATACTCAAATACAGCTCCAAGGACCTCCGCTTTTTCTGCCGGTTTCCCTGACACCCATCCTGGCGACTCCGTAGATCTCCATCACCTCCCCAGGCACGAATCAAGCTGCTCACGATCTTCTCTGGTCCGGTTCCTAACAGCCTTCACTCTCTCTACCTGAGTAGTTACCATTACGTGTCACATTGAGATCTTGAGGGCGGCTGCGACTTGTTTCAGTTGCTTATCCAGTGTCCAGAGGGTACATCTCGTGAGGATCGATGAAGCTAAGAGATGGACATCCACCCAGCCTAGGCCACG
>NSJM01000106.1 GCA_002634395.1 Candidatus Methylomirabilis sp. | reverse complement strand
CGCTACATCGCCTCCCAGGGGCGACAGCAGGAGTACACCCAGTTGCATACTCAACAACTCCGACTATTCTGAAGGTATTCGGCCAGTGCTGTTGGATACCCCGCGGCTTGCCGCGGGGAGGCTTCATCATCTAAACCCCGCGCACCAGTGACTATAGCATACCAATAGGTCGAACCTTGACAAGTCCCTAGAAAGGCAGGAGAATCGGCCCGACATAAACCATCCAATCTGTCGGGTCATTGAGGCTGAAATCGTTGGTCCATACACGCTGCGAGTTGCGTTCGACGACAAGACAGAACAGGTCATCGACTTTCGACCTGTGCTGGAGGGCACTTGCACACGATGCCCCCGCGCTCCGTTATTGGAGGCACAGTATGCCGTGCGTAAAGGAGGTGTTGGTCGAAGATTGGGCGAGTTACCAGGACGAGGTCGATCAAATCTTGGAGAACTTTGAGGCGAGGCGGAGTACTACCAGCAAGGGCCTCGTGTCTGCCCCACTCTTCCGTGGCCAGTCCAATCAGTCTTGGCCGCCGCTCACCACCTTGGAGCGATTTTCGGCCAAGTCCTGGTCTATCAAACGATACCATAGGCTTCTTCAATCTGTAGGGCCCGCCGTCTTCTCGCTAACTTCAAAAGCGTGGAATCTCGGCGAAGACCCCGATAATGTGGACCAGAGTCGTCATATTCCGCCGCCTGCCTACGAGTTCATGATTTATCTCCGACACTACGGATTCCCCTCACCACTTCTCGACTGGTCCAGGTCCCCGTACGTGGCGGCGTTCTTTGCCTTCGAGCACCAACCCGACTGTGAGGCCGTCGCCGTTTACGTCTTCCAAGAGTACCTCGGCTACCCTAAGCTCTTCTCAGGAGATGGAGCGAGCATTATCGGGCTTGGGTCTTATGTTATTACACATGAGCGGCATTACGCTCAGCTGTGTGAGTACACGATCTGCAAAAAGCCTGTAGATAAGGACTACGTCTACTGTAATCACGAGGAAGCTCTCCGAGATCGCGTTGTTCCCCAGGACTCACTGAGGCAATATATCATCCCCGTGACGGAGCGACAGAGCTTCTTGCGCAAGCGTGAATCAATGAATATCCATGCCTATTCATTATTCCGAGACGAGACTTCCCTGATGCAGACCCTCGCATATCGGGAGATAGAGCAAGATGACCTGTAATCTCACCATACATCAAACCGACCACTAAACGAATGTAGTGGACGGTCAGCCGCGCGAACCTGCGCGCCTTCGCCCGGCGCTAACCCGTAGCCTTGTTGAGTAGAACTATGAACGAGGAGAAACGTACATCCGGTAAGACGACCGGACCGGATAATAAGAACGCGCTCCGCGCCTATCTTCAGCGCGCAGAGGTCAGGCTCTCCACGATGCACCGCATTGCGGGGGCGTTCCTCGGCGGCGCGGGTCTGCTGTTGCTCCTGCCGACATTTCTCCGAGACGCGCCCGTTCAGGTATTCGGTGTCATCAATAAAGCCGTTCCCATGCTGTCGATGCAGTGGAACCTCCCGCCTCTTCTTATCGTCATCGCGCTCGGTCTTCCCGTGGTGATCGCGTACACGATTCCCGTCTATGCGCTCTGGCTCTTGCTCCAAGATCTGACGTTGTTCTACTTCAGCGTCAATACCCCTAAAAATGTAGCGCTCGGGAAAACCGATAAGCCGATATTCCATCCCAGGTTTTCGCTGACGGCGATACCCTTTAGCGATGATGAACCCTCGGATCTGAAAAAACAGCTTCGCGCGATCCAGTTCGGATCTTCACTGAAGCACTCCGTCCTCCCTCACGTACACAAAGACAAGCATTGGTTCAAAGCCCTTATAGAAAAGGAAAAGGAAGAAGAAGAGGAGGAAAAGCAGGTAGCGCTTCCTGATGATTCGTGGCTCGAGGAGTGTCCGATAGATCATAAAGACGATCGATCCGCCTTGTGCGCGGCGTTCGGTCTTGCCGGTGCCTACAACCATGACTTGGTTACGGAGGTGGCAAAAACTGAACTGTCGCTGATTCGTCATAATCTGAACCTCAAGCGTCTCGTTCTGCGGTACATGAAGGCGCTGCTCACGCTCGTGTGGACCACACTCCTATCCTTTATGGTTCTCGCCGGGATCAATGATATTATGCCTGAGAAGGATCTCATTGTGGTCGTGCTTGGGTTTCTGGCGTGGGCTATTATTACGCCGTGGATCGTGAGGGCGCCCACCAGGTGGGTCTATCGTGGGCACAGCCAGCATGCGGCCGGCGGCATTAACGATCGGTACCTGGCACGGTTCGAGAGGCTCGTCATTTCCGGTTGCTTTCTCGCCGCACTTATCACGTCCGGCATCGCTGGATTTTTTGTGGGATGGGCCTTTATTTGGCTCGGTCCAGTGGGTCCCGGTCTGGCGCTTGCGCGAAGCTTCGGCTGGCTGAAGCACGATCTGTTGAGGTGGCTGTGATTGAGTGACACGGAAAGATGGGGCGACATTTATGATTGCGCCGGTCTCGAAGCCTGAGTCACCACTTGATGTTGAGGGAGTTGACGTAGATATGACCGCAGATGAAAGCGTTCACATCGTGCATGAGATTCGAAGGCGGTAGCCTCAATGGATGGGATGGTGGCTGTAAACCCGCCGCTCCACCTCGCGGCGGGTTGTGTGTTATTGGGGGTGAATATGGCGCTGTCCATGGTCACCGCAGGTAGGCCGCCGGATGACGCGGTGCGGTACGTCCACAACATGAGTCAAAGGAGCGATTAATGAGGGCAAGCCCCGATGGTCTGTCCCCCTGGTGGCGGTATTCGCTTGCCATCACAATGATATGTGGGTTAGCCGTATTGATTTGGCTGGCGGTGCGGACCTATCAATTTGCGCCGCCAATCCCGGACAAGGTGACCGGTCCCGGCGGCGTGACCGTCATGACAGCCGACCAGATCCGAGCCGGTCAGGAAGTCTTCTTGAAGTACGGTCTCATGGAAAACGGGTCCGTCTGGGGACATGGAGCGTATTTAGGGCCGGATTTTTCGGCTGAGTATTTGCACGCCTTGGCGGTCGAAGCGGGACCGGCGTTAAAGCAGAATCGCTATGACCCGCACACAGGGATACTGACGTTTACGGAGGCGGAGGCCGCGACATTTGAGCAGCAGGTGGTCAGGTGGACGGCGTACTTTGCCGAGCCGACAGGCAGCGTAGGGCTGCCGGCCGGATATATCACTGACCCCAAGGAGTTACGACAGCTTACCGCCTTCTTCGCGTGGACGGCATGGGCGTCCGTGGCGAATCGACCCGACAAGCCCTACTCGTACACGAACAACTTTCCGTACGAACCGCTGGCCGGGAATACACTCACAGCCGACGCGATTCTGTGGAGCGCGCTGAGTCTGATCACGCTGTTGGCGGGGATCGCGGGGGTGCTGGTCGCGTTCGGCAAGTTTGATTTCCTTGGCTGGAAGGGCCGGAGCGGGCATGTGCACCCAACGATGTTGCCGGGCGTGGCCTCGGATAGCCAGCGGGCGACGATCAAGCTCTTTGCGATAGTGGCGCTGCTGTTTGTGGTGCAGGTGATTGTCGGCGCCGCAGTCGCGCATTACCGGGCTGAGCCGGGCAAGTTCTATGGTCTGGACCTGGCGGAAGTCGCGCCGAGCCACATTATGCGGACATGGCATTTGCAGTTGGCGATCTTCTGGATCGCGACCGCCTACGTTGCGGGTGGACTGTTCCTGGCGGCGGCGCTGGGCAACCGGGAGGTGCGCGGGCAGGTTCCGGGCATCAACCTGTTGTGCGCCGCGCTGGTGGTGGTCGTCGTCGGCAGCTCGTTAGGCGAGTGGCTGGGGGTGAATCAGGTGTTCGGCCCGCTGTGGTTTTGGCTGGGGCATCAAGGTTGGGAGTATCTGGACCTGGGGCGGGTATGGCAGATTCTGCTGGTGATTGGGCTGGTGCTGTGGCTGATATTGTTGGTGCGCGCCATGGCGCCGGCGCGGGACAACCCGAAGCAGCGCCACGTCGTATGGCTGTTTCAGTATGCGGCCCTTGCGATCCCGCTCTTTTACCTGCCGGCCATGTTCTTCAACAGCACCACGCACCTGTCGGTAGTGGATAACTGGCGGTTCTGGATCGTCCACCTCTGGGTCGAAGGATTTCTGGAGTTATTCGTGACGGTGATGGTGGCGCTGATCTTCTTCCAGTTGGGCGTCATGTCGCACGCGAACGTGGAGCGAGTCATCTATCTTGACGCGATCCTGTACCTCGGCAGCGGCATTATCGGTACCGGGCATCATTGGTACTGGACCGGTCAGACGACCATCACGATGGCCCTGTCGGCCGTCTTCTCGGCCATGGAGGTCGTACCGCTGACGTTGCTGACACTGGATGCGTGGGACTTCATTAAGCTGACCAAGAGCGAGTGTGACGCGTGCGAGCTGCCGGTGGCGGTACCGCATAAGTGGTTATTCTACTTCTTGATGGCGGTCGGATTCTGGAATTTCGTCGGCGCCGGTGTATTCGGTTTCCTTATCAACCTGCCGGTCATCAGTTTCTATGAGGTCGGCACGATCCTGACATCGAACCATGGACATACGGCGATGATGGGGGTATTCGGAATGCTGGCGTTGGCGCTGATGGTGTTGGCGTTTCGGCAGGTGCTGGATGAGCAACAGTGGCAGCGCGTGGAGAAGTATGTGCGCGTCTCGTTTTGGGGATTGAACATCGGCTTGGCGCTGATGGTGATACTCAGCCTCTTTCCGGGCGGCGTCTTGCAACTATGGGATGTATTGACCAACGGCTACTGGCACGCACGCGGTCCGGAGTTTATGAACCGACCGTTCGTGCGTCTGCTCGAATGGCTGCGCCTTCCGGGTGATGCTGTGTTTATAGCGCTTGGCGCTGTGCCCATGGCGATTGCGGCGATCCTGACGTATAGGTACACGCTCGTGAACAGCAGACGTCAGCCATGAAGTCATTCGTACGGTCGTGAGGCGGTAAAGGGATGAACGATGGGTGAAGTGGTGGCGGTGTGCTCTAGCCCGACGCACTCGTTCGGCAAGCCATCACTGACTGCCATCCGTTTGCTTGTCGGCCTCGGCGTGGAAGGTGACGCCCACCTCGGGCAAACGGTCAAACACCGTTCGCGAGTGGCGGTCGACCCGACCCAGCCGAACCTGCGACAGGTTCATCTGATCCACGCCGAACTGTACGACGAGTTGCGAACTGTAGGGTTCGACGTATCCCCGGGCCAGATGGGCGAGAATATTACGACTCGCGGTGTCGACCTGCTCGCCTTGCCGATCGGTACCCTGCTTCGGCTCGGCCCGGAGGCCGTCGTTGAGGTGACTGGGTTGCGTAACCCGTGTGCCCAACTCGATGCCTTCCGACCGGGGCTGACGGCGGCGGTGCTGGACCGGGACGAATCCGGTCGGCTCATCCGTAAGGCGGGCATCATGGGGGTGGTGCAAGTGGGTGGGGAGGTGCGACCTGGAGACGTGGTACGGGTCGAGTGGCCACCCCTGCCTCATCGTCCGTTGGGTCTGGTGTAGCAGCCACACCGATTGTTGGTTACGCATAGCCGGATTGCTGCGGGACAATTGAATCTGTAAGCTACTGAACAGGGGCGTTAACCTGCGTGTCGTTCTTGTGGAGGAACCCTATGGAACCGTTGGACGCGGAAGAGAAGGAGAAGGAAGAGAAGAAGCACGTATCTTGGGTCAAGGCTGTCATGGGTCTCGTAGCTCTTGGGGAAGCGGCTGTCATTTTTATTGGTATTCAATTCATCCCCTACGGCCGAGGGTATAATAACCCCCCGGTGAAAGCGGAGCCTAAATGGAACAGCTCCACAACGCGGGAGCTTTTCTTCCACGCCTGCGGTGATTGCCATAGCAATGAAGTCATCTGGCCGTGGTATGGCTACATTGCACCCGTGTCATGGTACATTCAACACAATATTGATAAAGGCCGTGCTGCCCTCAACGTATCAGAATGGGGACGTGCAGAAGAGAATAGTGGCGATGCTGCAGAAACCGTCCAAAATGGTTCAATGCCGCCTTGGGCCTATACACTCTTGCGTTCGTCAGCGAATTTGGCTGCTTCCGAGAAGGAGACGTTCGTTCAGGGACTGGTAGCCACATTTGGCGAGCAGAAGAGCGATCAAAAGAGTAAGAAGAAGGTGGACGACTCGATACACTTCTTCCCCGTTCGTAAAGATGATCAGGGTACGGACAAATGAGACGCGCGTATTTCGGTTGCTGCGGCGATCAACTCTGAACGCCGAATGAGAGCGAGTCATGGACTTTGAGCTGAGTGAGGAACAGCAGGCGGTCCGGACGATGGTCCGGGAGTTTTCCGAGCGAGAGATCGCGCCAATCGCTGCCGAGCTTGATGAGCAGGAACGGTTTCCGACCGAGATCATTCGAAAGCTGTCGGAGCTTGGGCTCATGGGGATTCTCTTTCCCAAGGCGTACGGCGGCGTGGCGATGGACTACGTGAGCTATGCCCTGGTCCTTGAAGAACTCGGGCGATACGATGCGTCGGTGGCGCTGACCGTGGAGTCGCACAACTCGCTCTGCAGCAATCATATCTACCTCTTCGGAAGCGAGGTTCAGAGGAGTCAGTATCTTCCGCGATTGACCAGCGGACGGGCCCTTGGCGCGTGGGCGATGACGGAGCCCGGGTCTGGGAGTGATGCGGCCGGGATGCAGGCCACGGCAACACGTGAAGGGGATCAGTGGGTCCTGAACGGGACCAAGAACTTCATCACGCAAGGGAGTGTGGCGGGCATTTATGTGATCATGGCGCTCACCGATCGGACTGCGCGGGAGAGGGGGATTTCGGCCTTCATTGTAGAGCAGGGGATGCCCGGGTTGCGGGTCGGCCGGAAAGAGCACAAGATGGGATTTCGGGCCTCCGATACAGCTCAAGTTGTCCTTGAAGGTGTGCGCATCACAGAGTTGAATCTACTGGGCGAATTGAATCACGGCTTCATCGACGCGTTGACGATCCTGGATGCGGGGAGGATCGGAATGGCCGCCCTCAGCGTGGGCATCGCTCGCGGCTGCCTGGAGGAGGGGCTGAAGTACGCCAAGGAGCGACAGGCCTTCGGCCGGCCGATCGCGGACTTCCAGGCGATTCAATGGAAGCTGGCCGACATGGCCACCGAGATCGATGCGGCTAGGCTCCTGGTTTTGCAGGCCGCCTCCCTGAAAGATACCGATCAGCCGTTCACGAAGGAGGCGTCGTACGCGAAGCTCTTTGCCTCAGAGACGGCCATGAAGGCGGCCACTGAGGCGGTGCAGATTCACGGCGGCTATGGCTACATCAAGGAGTACCCGGTTGAGCGCTATTTCCGCGACGCCAAGTTCTGCGCCATTGGCGAAGGGACCTCAGAGATCCAGCGGCTGATCATCGCTCGCGAACTCCTGGGCCGAGCGTATGTGTGATGAGTGTGCAAGGTGCCAGGTGCGAGACTTTTGACGCAACGACGCAATAAACGCAATGATGTGCGTAGTGATGCATGGAACTGGTAGACAAAATTCTCAAAGGTGATGTCCGCGCGGCCGCCCGCCTCATGACCATGATAGAAAACGGCGATGCCGAGGCCAGAGCTGCGCTGAAGTTGCTCTACCCCCACACCGGCTCGGCCCACATCATCGGGATCACCGGTCCGCCGGGCTCAGGAAAGAGCACGCTGGCAGACCGGCTGACCGAAGAGTTGCGAAAACGCGATAAGACGGTAGGGATTGTTGCAGTAGATCCGACAAGCCCGTTCACCGGGGGGGCGATTCTGGGCGACCGGATCCGGATGCAAAGCCACAGCCTCGACCCGGGAGTCTTTATCCGTAGCATGGCTACACGGGGCCACCTGGGCGGCTTGGCCCGCGCCACCAATGAGATCGTGGACGTCATGGATGCGGCCGGAAAAGAGGTGATTCTGATCGAGACGGTGGGGGTCGGCCAGGACGAGGTGGAGGTCGTGGGAACGGCGCATACCTGTGTGGTAGTTTCGGTGCCGGGATTGGGCGACGAGGTTCAGACCTTCAAGGCGGGCGTTCTGGAGATCGGCGATCTGTTCGTGGTCAACAAGGCCGACCGCGAGGGCGCGAATCGAACGGCCACTGAGCTTGAGATGATGCTGCATATGGCGCCTAAAGGGGCCGGCTGGTCTCCAAAGGTGCTCAAGACGGTCGCCACGACGGGGGAAGGCATCTCAGCGCTCCTGGATGCGCTCTTTGAGCACAAAGCATTCATGGATGAGCGTGATCTGCGGAAGACGAAGGGGCGAGCACGAAGTGAGCGCGCCTTTCGAGCGCTGCTTCAGGAGAGACTCACGGCCAGAGCGCTGGAGC
>NSJM01000009.1 GCA_002634395.1 Candidatus Methylomirabilis sp. | reverse complement strand
GCCACAGCAACAACTTGTCCCGGCGAACCCGGGAGGCCGCTTAGCAGTGTGCGGTTCCCCTCGCCCGTGATGCAAGAGTATAGTAGAATGCGCGTAAAGAGCAAGCTCGCAGTGAGCCCAGTCACTATGGTGAAGTTTGATACCGGCTTCCGCCGGTATGACACACTCGCGGCAAGCCGCGGGGAATGAACCCTCAGCAGATTCACAGGAAGAGGCCGGCCTGAAGGCCTTGACGTTTTGGGCCATCCTCGATCCGACCAGACGTTCGAGTAAGCATCAGAAGGATCTGGCCGATATCGCACGGCTCATGGAGGTGTCCCCTGGCCTCCGAGCCCAATGTCTGAAGAAATCCTGGCGAGGCTCTTTTGAGCGGAGCGTTGTGTACACCGGGCCCGTTTGGGAGACGGGCAGTATAACGTGGGACCTCACTGGATACCCAGCGCCGACGGATGTGCCGGCGTACACAGAGGACGAATGGCGATCACTTCCTGTCTCGTGTCCTATCTCTTGGCTCAGGTTGCCTTGCGAACCAGCTCGGTCATGGCGGTTTGTCTTGACGGAGACTGGAGACAGATGGTACACAGGGGATTACTCTTCTCATCCCTTCGTTGGTTCTCAAGAGTCGGCTAACTCGCAGGAAGCGCAATGAAGCTGATCGTCCAAATCCCCTGCTTCAACGAAGAGCAGACGCTGACTGAGACCGTACGGGACATCCCACGCCAGATACCCGGGGTGGACACCGTTGAGGTCCTCGTGCTCGATGACGGGAGCACGGATCGGACGGTCGAAGTCGCCAAGCTGGCCGGCGCCGACCACATCATTTCGCTCGGCCATCATCAGGGCCTGGCGAAGGCGTTTATGGCGGCGATCGACGCGTCGATCAGGCTGGGCGCCGACCTGATCGTCAATACCGATGCTGACAATCAGTACGATGGACGTGGCATTCAGACCCTCATCACACCGATTCTGGAAGGCCGGGCAGAGATGGTAATCGGTGATCGGCAAATCGACGCGCTTGACCATTTCTCACCCGTCAAGAAGATCCTCCAAAAGGTCGGAAGCTGGGTGGTAAGGCAAGCCTCGAACACCGATATCCCGGATACTGCCAGCGGCTTTCGCGCGTATTCTAAGCGCGCCGCCCTCCGCCTGACCGTTTTTTCGAGCTTTACCTATACGCTGGAGACGCTCATTCAGGCCGAACATAAAGGGATCCAGGTGGCGCATGTGCCGGTCAGAACCCGGGCGAATACACGTCCGTCGCGTTTGATCAAGAGCAACTGGCATTACGTCACGCGGTCTATCGTGACGATTATTCGAATCTATGCAATGTACCGTCCCCTTGCGGTCTTTTCGCTGATTGGAGGCATGCTGCTGCTGGGCGGCTTCGCCATCTCCGGCAGGTTTCTTTACTACTACATGCAGGGAGCCGGCGGCGGAAAGATCCAATCCCTCATTTTCGCCGCAGTGCTGATCCTCCTCGGCTTCCAGATCTTGATGATGGGCTTGTTATCTGATCTTGTATCAGCAAACCGCCGACTGATGGAGGACATCCTGGTACGTCTAAAATGGCTCAACTTTTCTGCGAAGGACGATTCAGGTCAGGCGGGCCGTCGTTGGGATGAGCCTCAGTGAGAACCGTCCGGGATGAATGATCGGATGCCCACGTACAGTAGTCAAGATTTATCGACGCGTCTCGCGCTGTGGGCTGCAGCCCTTTCCTTTGTCGTTCGTTTGGCCGTAGTCTTTGTCCTCGGCACGTGGCACGTACCGGCCGATGGTGACCACTGGGCGTTCGGCTACGAAATGGGCCGGATCGCCCGGTCGATTGCGGAGGGAAGGGGGTACATCTCGCCGTTCGGCACCGGAGAGCCGACTGCCTGGATGCCGCCGCTTTACCCTTACCTACTTTCGGGAGTCTTCTCGATCTTCGGAGTCTACTCCCCCGCGTCCGCTATCGTCATTCTGGTGATCCAGTGCGCGATCGGAGCTGCCACCGTCTTTATCCTTTATGCCCTTGCATGCCGGTGGGCGGGCAGACGTGCGGCTGTCATCGCCGCATTCGGCTTCGCTATCTATCCGCCGGCGGTCTACTTCTCAGGGGGAATCGTGTCATCATCTCCACTGTCGGTCCTGCTGACGGCCATGACGCTCTTGCTCGCCCAGGTGTATCGGGAGACAGCGAGAATTGGCACCGTTCTTAGCGCCGGCCTCGTTGCAAGCCTTACCGCCCTTCTGGATCCGGTCTCCCTCGTCTTGCTCCCGTGCATCCTGTACGCAATCTTACGAGCGCCGACGTCCCTTGCAACACGCCTTCGAGTGTCGTTGATTGCAGTCATCGTGGCGGTCGTCGTCCTAACACCGTGGACCGTTCGCAACTACATCGTCTTTGGCACATGGGTCCCGATAAAGTCCAACCTTGGACAAGAACTGGCCGGAAGCCTCAACGACCACGTGGCGCGCCGGAAGTGTGGGGAGAGCGGTCCATCTGTCTTCGAGACCATGAGCCCGAGTGAGAAGGAGCTGACTGCCGGAATGGACGAGGTAGTCCTGAACCAATGGTTACTGAAGCGCGCCCTTCACTGGGCGCGGGCCCATCCGCGCCGAGTGCTCGAACTGAGTCTATGCCGGGCAGCGCAGTTCTGGTGGCAGACGGACTTCGGTGCGGCCCTCGAACAGGCGATGCGCCACGGTGGTCCACTCGCCAAGACAGCACTTGCTCTCAGTTACCCTGCCATTCTCGTCCTCGCGGTGGGAGGACTCATCTTGGCTTATTGGCAGGGCCGGCCCGTAGGGAGTGCGGCTCTGTTCTTCCTGCTGTACCCGCTTATTTACTACGTGAGGCTCATCACCCTGTACCGTTATCGGTATCCGTTAGAGCCGTTCCTCCTGATCTTCGCGGCGCTCGCAATGGCGTCTCTGAGTCGCTACCCGCGCGTGGACACCCCAGGCTCATCATATCCGAATGAATGATCCGATACCCACTCACAACGGGCGAGTCTTGGTCATTGCGACCACCTTTCCGCGGTGGCCGGAGGACAGCGAGCCGGCATTCGTCTATCACTTGTCCGCAGGACTCGCTAAACTTGGCTATCAGATTACGGTATTGGCGCCTCATCACAAAGGGGCGAAACGCGCGGAAACGTGGGACGGGTTGAGCGTCGTTCGCTTCCAGTACTTCTGGCCCTCCGACTTGCAGCGACTGTGTTATGAGGGAGGGATCCTGCCCAATCTCAAGAAACGCTGGTCGGCTCGCCTATGTCTCCTGCCTTTCCTCATCGCTCAATTTTTGGCCATAGGGACGCTCATTCGGAAGAATGATATTGAGCTGGTTCATAGTCATTGGCTCATTCCACAGGGGTATTTCGCCGCGCTCTGGTGTCGCCGATACCGAAAGCCGTACCTCGTCACCGCGCACGGCGCCGATGTCTTTCTGGCGCTTACCCCTGCCCTGAACCGGCTACGCCTATACACACTGGCACACGCAGGCGCGGTCACCGCAAACAGTCTTGCAACTCGGCAAACTCTCCTGCGTCTGGTTCCCGGCATCAATCCCATCACGATTCCAAATGGCGTCGATCTATCTTTGTTCGACCCCCGGCACTTCTCCCCCTCTCTCAGAACAGCATACGGACACCCCACGACTTTGCTGCTGGCAGTCGGTAGGTTTGCAGAAAAGAAGGGCTTTACCTTCCTTATGCGGGCCATGCCCGATATCCTGAAAGAATGCCCTTCTACAAAGCTTCTTATCGCCGGGTTCGGACCTCTCGACACCGATCTGAAACAGGAAGTCAGGACGCTCGGCATTCAAGACCAGGTTATCTTTCTTGGCGGTCTCCCGAGCAGGGAACTGGCAAAATACTATGCCACCGCGGACATCTTTATCTGTCCTTCTATTCGTGGAGCGGATGGCGACACTGAAGGGCAAGGTATCACCATTCTCGAGGCCTTCGCTTCGGGAACCAGCGTCGTCGCAACGAATGTCGGAGGGATTCCCGACATAGTGAAACACGAGCAGACGGGGCTGCTTGTCGAGGAAAAAAATCCCCGAGAGATCGCAGCCGCCGTGATACGACTCCTCGGCAACCGACCGCTTCGAGAGGAGCTGGCGCGCAACGCCCGTCAGTGGGCCATTCAGCATGCTGGCTGGGAAGCTGCAGCACGAAACTTTGCCGAGGTCTATGATGGCCTTCTCCAAAGGTTTCCGTCATGAGCGAAGGGAAACTGGCCCTTTCGGTCATCGTCCCATCCTACAATGCTGCGAGCACGATCGAAGCCTGCCTGATGTCCCTCATCAATCAAGATGTCAAAGATCCCTATGAGATCATTGTTGTCGATAGCTCAGAGGACAACACTCCCCGAATCATTTCTGAAAAATTCCCATCAGTCCACCTCATTCACTTCAACGAGCGCACCTTTGCGCAAGCGGCGAGGGCGCGCGGACTGAGGCATGCCTCCGGCGAGTTTGTGGCGATGGTGGACGCCGATTGCGTGGCCTCGCCGGACTGGCTGGCCAAGCTGCTCGACCGCCATCGAAATGGCAACTACGCGGCGGTCGGAGGAGCGTTACAGAATGGCACCCCCTGGAGTCTCACCGGGACCATCGGGTACCTGAGCGAATTCAGCCGACAGCTTCCGAGTGCCAGGAAGGAACTCACGCGAACGCTCGTGGCCGGAAATGTATGCTACCGAAGGGACGTGCTGGAACCATGGGGAATCCCGGAGGACCTAGACGGAGGCGAGGACGTTCTGATCAACTGGAGACTGTGTAAGTCCGGCTGGGCGATGCTGTTCGACCAGGAGATCCAGGTCACCCATTTTAACAAGACGGGGCTGATGACCGTTCTCGGGTACCACCACAGACTCGGGCGCTTCGGCGCCCGCTGCCGGCGGATCGAGCCGGATCTCCCAGGCTCAATCTTCCTCAAGCACCCATTCTTAGGAATCAGCCTTCCCCTAGTTCGACTTCTCTTGGTGACCGGGCGGCTGATCTCCTATCGAGACTGGAAGAACCTGGCGATCGTCTGGTTGGCCCTGCCCTGGTTCATGACTTGCGCAACAGTATGGGCCTTGGGCTTTATTCAGGAAGCAACGAGTGAGCACAGAAGCCTTCCAGCGTGATTCGCGGGAGATCCACACCTATTTACCCGAGTGTACCTCCCTGAATTCTGAAGCGCCAAAGCCTCATCCACGTTTTCTATCGCTCAACTAGCCGCTCTTCACAAGTCCACGTGATCTATCTGTTTAGGCTCTTCAGGAAACCGTATGGGTTCTTGGAAGGACCTACCCCCGTAGAAAGGGTGAATCAGCGTAAGCGGTTGTTAACAACGTACCAACCTTCCCATTCCTCAGGCTGCCGGACGGATAACCTTTGACCAGTTGATTCGACACAACGATTCAAAGAGGCTGTCTACATCATCTTCGTAAAATGAGGCGCATCACGTTCCATCGGGTGCCTGCGAGCTGGCTCCGGACACTCGATGACTCTCCCGACGATCTCGCGTATCCGCCTCGCGCCGGCTGTCCCTGGCGCGTTGGTTGGGAGACGGAAACAATCGTTCCTTGATCTGGATTGCCAGCCTGATGGCAGGATTCGGAAGAACAGCGATGATGGGGAGAAGGAACAGCAGGTTGTTCACGAGGGTTCGAGGAGAGATCCCAAGCCCTTTGAAGATGGCTCGACGCCCTTCCGAAAACTGGTGCACATAAAAGCTTTTCAGGCCGAGTTCCAGCAACGCCCTGCTCTTCGATTGTCTTTGAAGTGACGCAATTTCTGGCGGAAGCGGTCGCGAGAAGAATCGATCAAGCCATGCCAAAAGTTCCTCGTTGGGCCTTGGAATATGCCCAACGGTTTTCGCGTCATGATGGACTCGAATTTGCGCGAGAGTTTCCGGTATTCTGGAGATTTGTAGGCCCGCCATCGCAACGCGAATCCAATATTCGAAATCCATATAGTAGTGTAATTTCTCATCCAGAAGGCCAATTTTCTGGCTGGTCTCGCGACGGAAAAACGCCGAGGGATTTGGGATCGGAGTCACTAGTCGAACAAGGCACCTGGCGAGATCAAAATCCTCTTGCTCCATTGGAAGCATTACCTGTCCGCCCTCGTCGATTATATTTGCTCCTCCATACACAACGGAGACATCGGGATGCGACCCGAGAAAATCTGCCGCGGCTCGTACGGCGCCGGGACACAATAGATCGTCAGAGTTCACCCAGGCAAGGATATCCCCTTCCGCCCACAGAAACCCTTTGTTGACCGCGTGAGACTGACCCAAATCCGGCTCACTCACCCAATACGCAAGCCTACTCTCGTACTTGCGAATAATATCTACGCTGCCGTCGGCGGAGCCCCCATCGATGATGATGTACTCAAGGTTCGGATAGTCCTGGTTGAGCACGGACAGGATTGTTTCTTCGAGGAATTGTGCTTGGTTGTAGGAGGGCGTAACGAGGGTTACGATGGGCAAGTCAGCCATGCT
Organism: Candidatus Methylomirabilis sp.; assembly: GCA_002634395.1. GTDB lineage: Bacteria > Methylomirabilota > Methylomirabilia > Methylomirabilales > Methylomirabilaceae > Methylomirabilis > Methylomirabilis tolerans. The sequence goes on along the minus strand of NSJM01000009.1, from coordinate 48,959 downwards.
TACTCCTGCTCTCAGCGGCGGAGGCGGCCCATGATCGATTATTAGCAATGATCTCCTCGTACCACGCTAGATAGCTATTGACTTGGCGATTGAGGTCGAAGCGGCGGCGGGTAGCCTCGGCGGCCGCGGCAGCGAAACGTTGTCGCAAGATACCATCGGAAAGTAGCTGTTCAATGCACGCGGCCATTGCCGAAGCATCGCCGGGCGGAACAAGAAAGCCTGTAACACCATCCTCTATCTGTTCCGGGATGCCGCCTACTGAGCTAGCGACAACTGGGGTGCCGCAAGCCAAGGCTTCGAGGACAGTGTTTGGAAAGGTATCAGCACGGGCGGCGTGGAGATAGACGTCAGCGGCCTGATAAAAACGAGCAACGGTGCCAAGGTCTTTCTGGTAAGGGACGAAACGAATTTCAGCCTTACCGATTTGTTCGGATGGAGCATTTTCGCCCAGGCCGATAAAGAGAACGGTCTGCCCATGTAGATGGTGAGCGACTAGGCCAACAGCGGCTCGCATGGTCTTGTAATCCTTGAAGATATTCTGTCGGATGCCGTAGGCTGCAAAGAGGAGTACTTTGGTCTCATGGGGAATGCCCAGCGCTGCCCGAGCTGCCTGCTTATCCGCTGAATGAAAGACGGACAGGTCCACGCCGTTGGGAACAACCCGGGCGTCCACCATGCCTGGGACAAGCGTGGACTGTTGCACCCGTTGCATCAGCCACCACGACGGCGTAGCAACGTAGAGCCGGCTCTTAGCGTATATACTTTGCTTTCGCTGCCGATTGTACTGGGTCGCATCCCGTCGCACAGCGGGGTAGATGGTAAGATCCGGACAGGCTCCGCAGCCCGTTTTCCAACGCTCGCAGCCTAATGTGCACGCACAATGCCCGGTCAGCAACCACTCATCGTGAAGCGTCAGAATCATCGGGACTTGATGGCTCAGCATAGAGATGGCCCTCAGATCGAAATAGTCGCCGTGCAAGTTGTGACAGTGAACGACATCAGGTGGCTGGGTGGTCAGCTTCAATAGTTGCCACGTTCCTGGAAAACGGAAGTCTTCAACCCCACGGTATCCATCGACCATTGCGCCGGGATCAGCCAGTACGTGAGCCAACCGACTGAGCGGCCTTGCACCCCGCATCCGGCCGTCCAACGACTGCAAACGGGAGTGCAGACCCCACCAAAAACGAGACCATCCTCGACATTGGTCTTGATTGGGAATCAGCAAGACATCCGGATCGTCGCTGCGCTTGCGGCCTACAGCCAGCCAGGCACAATGACCGCGTGCCCTGTAAATATGATGCAGATTCCAGGCGATCCTTTCAGCGCCGCCGCCGATATCCGCTGTGCTGACCTGCAAAATACTCAACTGCCGCTTCATCACCGAGCCGCTTTGTGAAGGGTGCGCATCAGATGCCAAAGCCGGTTCGCCAAGAGAGAAGGATGCCTGTCTTACTCACATGTCCCCCAAGCGTAATAGATACAATCCCCCATTCGCTAGCGATCCGAGCCGGCATGTCCGATATCGACAAAAGGCTTTCCTGTAAGCAGAGCTTCACATAAATCTTCGATGACCGGATGCCCGCCAGGCGCCAGTGCACGGAAACTGTCAAGGGAAAAGTGATTATCGGCTGATTTCACAAACGGATTGCGAAACACATGTCGAAAGATCCAGAGATAAGCAAACCGTTGAGCCGATTTAATTTCATCTTCCGAGAGTCGGCTGTCAAAGACGTTCTTGTCGAGCAGACCATACATATGCCCCCTTGAACCTAAGTCCAATGTGAAACCCTTTCCTCGATAGGTCACATCCCCGGCAATCCATGGCCGCTTGCCGCGCAAGGCCAATTCCAGGCCCAACGTCCCAGTGTATAACATGACAACGTGCGCCATGTCCGCCAGGGTGTACGAGCTGATAGGGTTGTCACCCTCGATGAGTGTGATATTACCTGGAAGCGGCTGATAGCGTTTCTTGATTTCGGCGACGACCAGCGTGCGTGACTGCAGATCTGAAGGCACATTCTTCTCAGCAGGGTGCGCGCGCACGATCAGGTTGATCTCCGGATGAACGATGGCGTACTGAACCAGGCTGAAGATCCAGTCATACATACTCTCAAATCCGATGTTCCGGTCCACAACCGCCATGTCCCACGAGGTATTGGTAAAGGCGACAACCGTGGGTAACTGGGGCCGGAGCCCAAGTTGTTGTCGAATAGTCTGTTCATCTTCCAGGGGCGTGGGATTATAGGGGAACGGTGTGATCTCGCTCCGCGACCATCGGCGCATAAATTCGCCCAGCTCGTCCACCTGAGCATCCGAGAGATTCCGCCTTGACACCTCCGTCCAGACATCGTCAAGGTTGACTTCAACGGCGGGCTTATTGTGGCTGAATTTAAGTCCATTCGGGTACAGCGGCGAGGTGTCCCACGTCACGACGTGGATTCCGCGAAGTCGAGCCAGCTTAAAGATGCACGCTGACAGCAACGTCCTGCCGCTGCTGGTAATCACGATGTCGGGTTGAGTATGATCCAACAACCGTTCGAACAGCCATGTCAATAAGACCCCCGAGACCAGCCACTGCCGATAGGCGGGGAGAGCCTCATGTAGCGGGTCAAACACATATCCGCGATAGTAGCGTTGAAGCTCCGATTGAGCCAGCCGTCCCACATGGACACCATTCACCGTAAGGGAGGGAAGGTCATCAGTACGCGTATGAGTCACCATCTCTTCGGCCTTTTCGCGATCTTCGAAAGACATGAGATCGGTCAGCCGAGCAAAGTGAAATCCAAATGCATCCTCATATCGCGCTAACTGCCCGATGCATAGTTCGCATGGCGGCCGCTCTTGAAGGCCTAAGTTCATCTCACAGATAGGCAGCAGACCATCACACAACACCCCCCGCACATCGTGTCCCCGCAACCGCAGGGCGGTTGCCAGCAGATATTCAGTTTCAAGCCATGGAGGGGACTTTTGCAGACTGCACACAAAGATACGTTTGCGAGCGGGCAGCGTGCTGTTCTGGAGAATTGTGTCTTCCAGGTAGCTTTGCTCCCGCAGCCGCAACCGCTTAATCGGAAGGGCCCAATCGTGCCGGCGCAGCATGGCGCGCCTCACATCCTCGATGCGCAATTGCCACGGCGGCGGTAACCGGTGAGCCAGCCGACGGAAGACTCTACGTAACTTCATTCCAGCGGAAATACCTTCATGAATTGTGCAAGTAAGCGCCTGTTCGATCCCCTGCGACTGAGGTGCGCCCGGCCGACAGAGATTCATCATAGTCTATGATATGTTCTGGAGGCGTGGGACCCTTGGAGCAGTCAAGAGCAGTCGGTTTAGATAACTCTTGTTCTGTTTCTGGTTCCGGCTATACTGCCGGGTTCGACGCTTTGCGCTCAAGAAGGCCGCCGCCTTTCAAAATCCGACGTACCTCCTCGCGATCTTTCGCGGCAAAGTACCACTCGAGGGTGCGCTTAAGACCCTCGCAGAAGGATACCCTGGGTTCCCAGTCCAGCAGTGTTCTGGCTACGGAGTTGTCGGCGACCCGGTTCATTGGTCCCGTCGGCATGTCCGGCCTGGTTACAATCCGTGCCTTGCTCCCGCTGTAGCGAAGCACTTCCTGGGCGGCGTCGATGACCCGCACCCGTTCCATCGTCCCTAAGTTCACGGATGTAGCATCATTGATCTTCTCGGCCGCCAACACCGTCCCTTCGACGATGTCGTCAACATGTGTCCAGTTACGAATCTGCTCGCCCGTACCCCACACCTCAAAGGGGTCCTCACCAATGAAGGCCCGAGCGATCATGGCGATAACGGCATGGTTTTCTTCACACCGAGGGCCGTACACGGTAAAGTATCGGCAACTGGCCGACTTCATGCCGTATTGCCGGTAATAAGCCTTGAGAGTGAGCTCACCCATCAACTTTGCCCAGCCATACATATTATCCGCATCGTAGGGCGGTTTCACCAGATCCTCAGTCAGATAGACCTCCTCCCTGGGGTTCGTTTGCTGTGAGTTGGGGTAGACGCATCCGGAGGAGGCAAAAACGACTTTCTTAACTCCTGCCTGGAAACAAGCCTTGAATACCAGGCCATCGAGAATCAAATTCGTTGCGCATTCGACTTGGTGGAGGTCTATGTACCCGCGGCCGCCGTGATCGGCTGCCAGATGGAAAACAACGTTCATCTCCTGCACGGCTCGGCGAGTGATATCCGGGTCCAGCAAATCCCCATGAATGAAATCGATGCGCCCTCTGGCCACATGTTCGTGAATGTTATCCAGCTTGCCGCTGCTGAGGTTGTCCACAACCCGCACCTGAGCGCCACGGTTGATCAGCGCGTCCACCAGGTGCGAGCCGATGAACGACGCCCCCCCGGTGACCAAGACTGTACGTTCTTTCCATGTCTGTTTCATGCGTACCGTCCCTGCGACAAGCGAGCCCAGTAGGGGGAACAAGCGTTTCCAGGCATACGACGCTCAAGCACATGAGTCCGTGAGTTCCCAACAGCGGTTCCCACACCCGACCCCCGAGACCCATTACACTTGCTGCTCAACACTCGCGAAGTCTTCATTGAAGGTATTTTTGCCTTTCCTGTCTTTGATCGTGTTTTTTACGGACCCAAAGACTTATGAGTAGCCGCGGCCAACGAACGAGAGGTTCACAACGAACCGTTTCCCAGGCAGTAGCGGTACGCCGCCTCCAGACAACATTTCCCATCCTCACTGATTTGATTAACTTGTCCGACGCGATCTGTATTCCAGCAGACACCATCAAGAGTATAAAGAACAGCCATTCGAGTGGTGACTGGCGCAGAGTTGCGGTTTCGTCTTTATTCCTGTCTGGAGAACAAGGCAGTGTCTCGAAAGGATACTGGACAAGTCCCCAGTCTGGGCCGTTGGGATGACAAATATCGGGTTGAGCAAATGGGGACCATGGATTTACCATGCGGTACGTAGACGACCTGCGAGGCGCCAGAGGATGATAATGTTCAAGATGATAAAAATCATAATCAACGAGCTTTCCTAAATTCACCACCTTATGGTTCTTCATTAATCGTTCTATCATATTGACTTCCATGTCATTCATATAGATCATTCGCTCATCATAACCCCCACATGCATTCCACAGGTCCCGATGTAGAAGCCAGATCCCGACTGAGTAACGATAGAAAGTAATCCTTGAAGTGAATTGGATCTTAAGAAATCGCCAGAAGCAATTGATATACTTATCTATAGTCCAGAAAGATGGACAGCGAACGCTCAACCTGTAAGGAACCATCCGCACATTTGCAAACAACAGCGCTGACGTCAAGGGAACATCGAGCTGCCGCCTGCCTTCATAAAGGTCAAAGAAATATTGCAAGAAGCGCTTGCCTACAAGCGTATCCTGATCTATTCGCCCGATGTACTCCCCACCCGCGCGTCTGGCGGCAGCATTGAGGGCAAGCACCTCAGGAAACGGACTGTCCTGCTGTAAATCCCGAGCAATCCCCGGCGGGATCAGGATAAACGACACCATTCTGGCGGCAGCGGGACTCAGCTCCACAACCTCGCGAAGCGGAATGTCGCTGCCCCAGTCTGCAACTAGGACCTCTACGTCTTCCTCTCTATCTAATTCGTGAACCCGTTGCGCCACATAGTTCAGCGTTGTCTGCAGCCGCCAGCGGGAATTGCCCATGTACTGATCGTTGCGCGAACAAAGAATGAGCGACAGGGCTGGTGTGCGTGATGGTGTCATATCCAGAACCCCACTTGTCTCAACGGAAAGGCTGACTTGGGGGTCGTTAGCCGGCAATTTCTCTATTCTTTCTCGCAGATTTTCTCTCTATCCAACGCCGTATAAGCAAACGCGGCCATTTAATGACAGGCTCCCCTTTGATCGTATTCCACGCAACTAAGGCGCGAGACTTCCAAACAAAAGATGCTCTCATGAGAGTTACAATGAGTTTGTCGTACACCGTTTCTGTCGCGGTGGCAACAGTCAAGAATATCAAAGCAGGCAGGCTACTTCGTGCCTCGTTGGCAGCCGTCAGCTCTACGCCGGTCCGATTTGAGGATCCGCGCAAGACTTCCAAAGGGAACTGGATCAGCCCCCAATTTTCGCCGTTTGGCTGCAGTACCTTTGGGGGGTTACTGAGGTCGATGTCGGGATTCTTCATAGCGTGAATACGCGCGGACCAAGCCACCGGGCTATAATGTTCTAAGTGGTAGAAATCATAGCCTACCATTTTCCCTAAATCGATGACGTTATGGTTTTGTGCAAGCCGCAGTATCATATCGGTTTCCATCCAATTATAGTAGATAAGCCGTTCATCGTAACCTCCACACGCATTCCACAGGTCTCGATGCAAAAGCCAAATTCCTACATAACTGGTCCAAAACACGTCTTGACAGAAACGATTGTGCCTCCATACCTTGAATGATTGTCCCAGCACACGAATAAACGTATCCACATGAATAAGGGGGGGACAGCGGACTGCAAACCTATATGGAATGCTGCGGCGGTTTGCAAACAACAGCGCTGACGTCAAGGGAACATCGAGTTGCCGCCTGCCTTCATAAAGGTCAAAGAAATATTGCAAGAAGCGCTTGCCTATAAGCGTATCCTGATCTATCCGCCCGATGTACTCCCCACCGGCGCGTCTCGCGGCAGCATTCAGGGCAAGTACTTCAGGAAATGGACTGTCCTTTTGCAAGTCACGCGCAATCGCCGGCGGGATCAGGATAAACGACACGATCCTGGCGGCAGCGGGACTCAACTCCAAAACCTCCCGAAGTGGAATCTCACTGCCCCAGTCGGCAACCAACACCTCCACCGCGTCCTCTCTATCTAACTCGTGAACCCGTTGCGCAACATAGTTCAGCGTGGTCTGCAGCCGCCAGCGGGAATTGCCCATGTACTGATCGTTGCGCGAACAAAGAATGAGAGACAGGGCTGGTGTGCGTGATGGTGTCATATCAGAACCCCACTTGTCTCAACGGAAAGGCTGCATTGGGGTCGTTAGCCGACTACGTTGTTCTTTGGGAGTATAACCGCGCTCCAAGCCAGCGCCTGACGCCTGACGGCAATACGTGTTTCAGAACTCTTCTCATTCTCAGCATTGAATCAACCCTCTTCACATTGAACGGATAGACGTGCAAGGCAAGGGGGAAGATCCCTGCCCTCCGGAACTCTTTCACATTCTCCAAAAAGGCGTGATTCCAATTGTCACCCGCGCGCTTCAGCTTTACGTTATCACAGCGCGCTGCCCCCCGCACATCCCATAACCTAGACAGCCCGGGTTCGAGGGAAAGAATGGGCTGAGCAGCGAGCAATCCTATCGCATAGTAGAAAAACGGCAGGTATGTAATATGCGTCCCAAGGACGTGTTGATGAAGATTCTCATAACTTGACCCATGCGAGTCATCAAAGATAATCACCTGGTTGTCGGATAACCGGATCTTCTTCCGCTCCTCACCACGTCCATCCGACAAGCCTTCCTGGATCATCCAAGTCCTCAGAGCCCAATCTGATTGTGCCAACGTCCGGACAGCCCCCCAGAATGACGCTCTTGCCAAATCGCCTTGCTCGCTTGGGTCGGCACGAAGTATCCGTTGTCTCTCTTGCTCGATCCGATGAGTTGCAGCCTCAACAGATGCCTCATTCCCTATAAGGCGATAGTTGTGAATAGCCGCTGTTACTAAAGACTTTGAACGTATGAGTAATGACCTTAGGCTGACGAAATCCTGTTGACACAATTGTAGCGTCTTGCTCCAGTCGCTAGTGGCCCATAACACCGCTCGAAGGAGGCGTATCGTATTATCCGGTTGTTCGCATTCGTTCAATATCGTAGTGTCGCCCCACAGGGACTGAAGATTGTTAAGCGAATGAAAATACGATAGATATTTCACACCACTATGTGGAACCACATACACTTCGTGGATAAACAAATATCGGTGCAGAGGCGATTGCGTCACAAACTCATCTGAGTCAAGCGCGAGAACCCTGCACCACTCGTCTTCGCACACAAGGATAAGGTCTATATCGGATGCGCCAGGTGTTGTAACAGCTCCGAACCGGCCTATCCATAGCACTCCTTTACGCCGCGAGAAGCGGTGTACATACTCTTCGATCACCTTTTCATAGACGGAGATGTCGAGGTTCTGAGTATCGAGCAAGAAGCTCTTTGGCAGAACTTTAGCTGGCTTCATGCAATACAACCTCTTTGAGACTTAGCGGCTTCAACTTCAAAAGTCGGGGTCCGCCGCAATATACAAATAGTAATCATGTCATTATAATGCTCCCCAAACCCTAGACAGGGCAATAAGGTGGAACAAGAGGCTGAGCGGGCTGTGAACAAGGAGGTATTGATCTTCCCCCGGTAGCGCGGACACCGAGTTAAGCAACGGAAGACTCGAACGCGGCTGGGCTCAGATAGCCCAGCGAGGAGTGCCGCCGTTGACGGTTGTAGAACACCTCGATGTAGTCGAAGACCTCTGCGCTGGCCTGCGCCCGCGTGGCGAAGTCGGTCAGGTGCACCAGTTCGCTCTTGATCCGCCCGAACACACTCTCCATCAGGGCGTTGTCCCAACAGTTCCCTGGCCGACTCATGCTGGCCCGGATGCCGTGCCGGGACAGCCGCGCCTGGTACTCTCGGCTCGCATACTGGCTGCCACGGTCCGAGTGGTGGAGAAGCGCCTGCGGCGGGCGACGCCGTCCCAGGGCCATGTCCAACGCCTCGACGACGAGCCGCCTCGTCAGCCGGTCGCGGAGGACCCAGCCCACGATCATCCGCGAGAACACATCGACGAGCAACGCCAGGTACACCCAGCCCTCTCCTGTAGGGATAAAGGTGATGTCCGCCACCCACGTCTCGTTCGGCCGGCTTGCCTGGAAGCGCCGCTGCAAAAGATTCGGGGCCACCGGCAGCCGGTGCGCCGAGTTCGTTGTCCGCTTGAAGGCTCGCCGCTGCCGCGCCGCGATCCCCTCCTGCCGCATCAGCCGGGCCACCCGGTGTCGGCCGCAGCGGTGTCCGCGGGCCCGCAATTCCGCGTGCACGCGCGGGCTGCCGTACACCCCACGGGTTGTCTGTTGCACTGCCCGGATCTCTACCAGCAGTCGCCGATTCTGCCGATCCCGCATGCTCTCTGGCCTTCTCTGCCACCCGTAGTATCCGCTGCGGGACACCGCCAACACCGCGCACATCCGGCCGACGGGGAACTGCGCGCGGTGCTGCTGGATGAACCGGTACCTCATCGGGACTGCTTGGCGAAGAAGGCCGCTGCTTTTTTTAGAATCTCGCGCTCCTGCTTCAGCACGAGGTTCTCGCGTCGAAGCTGGCGCACTTCCTCCTCCAGCGGTTTGAGTCGTCCCGTGCCAGGGAAGGCGTGGGCGTCATCCCGACTCAGCTCCCGCTTCCAGCGCGTCAGCAATGTCGGGTGGATGCCGAGATCCCGGGCAGCCTGGGCTACGCCGAGTCCCTTCTCCGTGATGAGGCGGACGGCCTCGATCTTGAATGCTCTCGTGTGCGTGCGACGGATCGTACTCATGACTCACCCCCTGCCTCAGGATACCCTGAAGCTTTTCTGGGTGTCCAGGAAACTGGGGGAAGTTCAGTATGATGAGCGTGGGAATGAGGAAGCGTCACGACGCGGCCTTCAAGGCCAAGGTCGCCCTCGAGGCGATCAAGGAAGAGCGCACGCTTGCACAGCTTGCCAGCGACTACGGTGTGCATGCCAATGATCGGGCAGTGGAGAAAGCAGCTGTTGAAGGAGCTACCCGTGGTCTTCTCAGAGAGGAAGAAGGCCGGAGAGAGGAACCGGGATGAGCACGAGGCCGAACTATACCGGCAGATCGGACAGCTCAAGGTCGAGGTGGAGTGGTTGAAAAAAAAGTCGCGACAGCTTCGGTAAGTGAGAGACGACTGATGATCGAGCCAGGACACGACCGCATCCCTGTGGGGCGTCAGTGCGAGCTGGTGGGCCTGCCCCGGGCCTCGTTTTACTATCAGCCGCGACCCATCACCGCGCTGGAGGAACTCCTCCTGCGGCGGATCGATGAGGTCGACACCCGCTGTCCCTTCTACGGGGTACGGCGCATCACGGCGTGGCTGCGCCGGCAGGGTCACGAGGTCAATCCCAAGCGGGTGCGGCGTCTGATGCACAGTATGGGCTTGGAGGCGCTCTACCCGAAGCGCCGATTGAGTCTGCCTGCGCCTGGGCAGATCAAGTCCCCCTACCGGCTCCGGGACCTGCGCATCGAGCGCCCCGACCAGGTCTGGTGTACCGACATCACCTACGTGAGGCTCACGGGCGGGTTCGTCTACCTGACGGTGATCATGGACTGGCACAGCCGCGCCGTCTTGTCCTGGGAGATCTCCACGTCGATGGAGGCCCGATTCTGTCTGACGGCGCTGGAGCGGGCGCTGTCGATCGCAAGACCGATAATCTTCAACTCCGATCAGGGAGCGCAATTCACCAGCGCCGAGTTCACCGAACGACTCATGAATGCAGGCGTCTTGATCAGCCACGATGGTCGCGGCCGGGTTTTCGACAACATCTTCGTCGAGCGGCTCTGGCGCTCCGTCAAGTACGAGGAGGTGTACCTGAAGGCCTACCAGACGGTCAGGGAGGCCAAAGAGAGCGTGGGGAGCTACTTCCGGTTCTACAACACCGAGCGGCTCCATGAGGCATTGGGCTACCGCACCTCCCTCGAGGTCTACCTCGGGAAGACGCGGCTTACCACTCCGGCTCAGCCCTTCTATCTCCACCTTAACCAACCCGTATTTTTGTCTTGACGATGGGGAGCACCTCAGATGGATTGTCTTCATAGCTCGCCCTTCTTCTTTCTGCCATATAACCTGATAATCGCCCCGACCTTCTACTCATACTCATCTTCACAGACTCAAAGATTTTAGGACCTTCCGTAAATGATATGTGAGAATCTCTAAATTTCAGGAAGCTTCGATACCCAAAGCGGCTTATTTTCTCAAGGGAATTCCATGTGGGAGCGAAGTTCTTGCGAGTCTCCAACCAAGCAACTGTCTGAATATGATTAGGAAATGTTAGGTAATTATATTGGGGAAAGAAGTCGTGGATTGTGAAAATAACCTTAAACACATCGCCCATCCAGCGGTTATCCTTAATTCGAAAGAGCCTGCGTAACAGGTTGGTAACTCGAAGATTTGGGTTGGCAGCGAGCAAGCTGCTTGGATGTGTATCGTCAATCAGCCAAATTGTATTAGCATGCGAGTATCTAAGAGAGGCACAAAAGTCTCTGAAGGTTTGCTCAAAGGTATGGAGGCCATCGAGGAAAATCAGATCAAATTCACCATGCTCTGAAGCAAGTGTGGAAAAAAAGAAATCACTCGTTACTTCGTGAAATATTGTTTGTTGATTAGCATGATCATTGATATTAAATCGGAACTTAGGGTCAACAGCTACTTTGTAGGGTACATCTACCTGGGTAAAGGTGTAACCTTTGCCTACCCCAATTTCAAGATATTTAGAAGCAGAAATGATTTTCGCCAAGGTGTTTAATCGTTCGAATGATTTGTCCATATCTTTCTCTCCATATTAATAATCAATTTACTATGCAACTCGAAGATTCAGATGAACAGTTTCATGATGAATGGCCATCTTAAACTCCCAACTTTGGCGCCGGAGCGGGTACTGATCCAATTCCAGATCGATCTTATCGGCCAGAATAATTGAAAGGTGGTGATTTTTGAAGAACTAAACTCTCGATAAAATCAAAGAATTGTTGACCAGTTTTTTCTTTCCAGTCTGGAGAATTTTCATATACCTCATCTGCTTTTTTAAAGCCAAATTTTTCCTGATAATTCCGTTTTAGTTCTTGATGCTCATTTTCTTCTAGAGCCCGGCGCCAAAAATAGGTGCCTCTCATGCTATACCAACTCTCAAAATATCTTGGATTAGCTACACCCCCAACATGAAATGCTGCAGAATCTGGAATAGGGCCGGTTGGAAATTCATCCAAAAAATTACACACAAACCCTTCCGAGTACCCCATACAAATTAATAACCTTAATACATCAAAATAAGTCTTGTGAGGTTCTGGATAGTGGTCCTTATCAATTCCAATCTTTGCTAATTGATGCACTACTTTTGATGATAACTTCGACTGAAAATCTATTATTTGGGAGTTTATGTGATATTTACTTTTCAGTAAGTTAATAATAGGTGAGTTAAAGAATAAAAAATAGGTCTGTGGAATTCTTAGGTTTAATTTCTTACTTTCAAAAAGAGCATTTAATAAAAACGGAGAAGATATAGATTGAATTTTTGTAAAACATGTGGGGTTAAAAACAAAGCAATCATAATCCAAAATGCCAAATGGTTTGGAATAACAATCAAATAACATATCGAGGACCTTGCCATGAGCAAGGGCCTGATTACTATCGATTATGATTACTGCTTTTGTAGTGAAATGCTGTTTTGCCCATTCTTGCTCCCACTTTTCCATCCCGTTTAAAACTAAAACCAGCTCAACATTAGTTGGTACATATCTTAAGGATAATTCCATAATATGCAATGCTCCTGTAACTCCTATCATAAAAAAGGGATTGTGTAGCTCAGGCAAATCTACAAACTGTTTACTCGCTTGTTTAATTTGTCGATTATCTCTATAAGCTTGAACTAATTGATTCGGTTTTGAATAAAGATAGCCCAATTTCTTTGTAATTGTTATCAAAGAGTCACATTATCAACAAAAATAGTTAATATACTGTATTTATGAATATTGCATCGACCATGTTGACCACATTCACCCTGACTGTAACGACAATTACCATGAAATAACAACTGTTTGCAGAACTCCGACTATGTTCACCTTCTTTTGCTTCTTGAGTATTTCCCTGCCCATAACGCGGCAAATCATTTCTCTAGGCAGGAAATATCCATGAAATCCTCATCATGGGAATGGGTCACCCATTCTACAAATGCTCCAAGGTCAGAAGCCGTCTGCCACTCCTCTTTGGTCCTTATATGAAATCGCGTCTGCGAAAAGTAATTGTCCGGATCATTGTCTCTCCCAAACTCTAAGGTCATTGATGTCAGGGGCAGCGGCCGCAGTAGAAAGAGACCGTAGGCGTACCGCTCCGCCAGCTCCCGCTGCGTCGGCGAAAGTGGCGGGATGTCCTGAATATGAGCAATTCTCTCCAGATATTCCTCGCGGGTCTCTGAATCGACGGTAAAACCCTTATGATCATACCGCCCTGTACCGGCTGTGAGAACGGGAATCCCACGAACAGCCGCCTCAATGCCGATCGTTCCCCGTACGGTCACACAGTAATCCATCAGATCGAATAACGAGTACGTGCAAATGTCGCTGTCAGCCGGAATCAGAACTATATGGGGGGGAAGTTCACCGATATGTGCGCGAAGCGTCATAACTTCAGCAGGCTCTCCATGACAGCCGTTCTTTCCTCCTTTGCCGGCATGGGCGGGGTGGATCTTGATAACCCAGTTGACCCGGTCATTCGCACAGGCCGCCTGCACGGTTTTGATGAACCACTCTTCATAATTGCCGAAGAGGTCGTCTCCCCACGAGAACGAGGCGTCCCAAAAAATATGGGGAAATAAAAAAACGGTTTTCTTCCCCGGATCAAGACCAAATCGCTTCTGTACTTCGTCGGCGTCCATAAGGCGTTTATTAAACTGGGTCCCATTTTCGCCGTACCAATCACCACTGGCGTAGCCGACATAGAGTTCCCTTTGAAGTTGTTCACGGTGAGCATCTGTCCATTCCATAGCACGAACTGACCGCCATGACTGCGACGACAGCGAGTGAGGATGGTCATAGCTGTTCTCGAGCGTATAGCGCTTGAGCATAAGCGTGTTGCTTTTGTGAGCGGGATGCCACCTTATAACATCAACGCCGTTCGCCAGACAGTTATCAAACAGTTCCCCTTTCCCCGTATATCCCGTTTCTATAGACAATGCTAACCTTGGTTGAATTCTCCTAAGGACATTTTGAGCCGCTATTGCGGATGCCATTCCTAAAGCAACTTGCTCAGCGACCGTGTGGCGAACACCATCCAATGTGAGATCTAGCGATCCCAACCGAAGAAGTCGCAGCGTTGTTGAGGCAGCAATCCTCCCAACGTGAGCTCCTGCATACTCAAATGTAAGAAGCTCTTCGAGAGATCGACGCTGGTCTACAACTGCCTTGGCGGCGGAAAAAAAACGAGAGGAGGGGATATACTCGCTCCAGAAGTGAAACTCTCTGACTCCTGTCAAGTTGTAATACCGCTTGAGAACTCGCGAATTACCCAGGATCAACACGACCGGTTTAAAACCAGCCAGTTCCAAGGCTTTAATGAGACCCAACTCTATCTCCAGCAGGCGGATGGCGCCAATAATTAATACCCGCTTGTGCCCATTGCCCCCACTGATCAAGCTATGCTGGAGTATATCTTCATACTGTCGCTTGAATTGCAGGAAGCGCTTCCGGCGCGCGCGTTCACGGCGTAAGCGCTCAAGTTCCTGCCGTCGAACCTCCGGCTTGATCACAGCCAAAATCACGCGCCGTAACAGCCGCGCCGCAGGCAACAGGCCGACGGGCTCCAGGATTAGCCTCAAGACTACTCGCAACCTATCCATGGGAAGACTAAAGATCAGCGACGAGGGCGGTCAACTCTTGAATACGTCTCTCCCAAGTATGAAACGTGCGCACGTGCTCATACGCTCTCTGGGTTATGGCACTTCGGGTACCCTCATTACTCAGGTAAAACTCGACAATCTCGATCAAGTCCGACAGATCCGCCTTGAAGGTGACGCAGTGATCAGCAGGGCTAAATAGTCCGTCATATCGTTCTGATTCCTCGCACAACACGAGCGCTCTTGCGGCCATTGATTCAAAATATCGTGAGCCAACGAGTTGTACCGGCGAAAGACAATTGATGACCGCCCGACTCTCCGTCAGTAGCCTCAAATAGGAATTCGCTCCCAGATGCCATCCTTTCTTAATTCTATTTATCCAAGGATATCGGGACTGCGAGATCCAAAATACGTTCCATTTCCTGAATCGGCGACGCAATAAGATCGGCGAGTCAAGGAAGCAGTGAAACAGCCTTCGTTGAATACGGAGGCGAATGTCACTCTGACTCTCCGGCCACACCTTGTTCCGCAAGGTTCCGGTAAATGTCATATCGTACCTTTTTACGGCAGGCTGATCGGGGAACTTTCGCATATCGACGGCGAACGGCCAAAAACTACATCGACAGCCAGTCTCCTGCTGATACTTGTCGGCGTCGTGATGATGGGTGAGAATAAGGTTGATTTGATTGGTTCGGATGTATCGAAGCTTCTCCTCTAGATTAGCGTACTCTTTGTTCAAGATCAGAACCACGGGCAGACCCGATTCAGACGGACGCAGCTTTGGATGGCGATCGATCGGCTCGCCGGGTCGGTCACGCAACCACCAATGCGCAAGCAGGATCAGTTCGGGCTCGCGAATTGGGCACTTGGCAAACAGCTCCTTCCACCCATCGTTCGTATCGTATGCTGCGAATCCTGGACCGTAGAAAAATACCTCGTGCTGTCGCGCCAGTTCGGCGAGCGTGTCTTGCTGATAGAACGCCCAGGGATAGTTCTCCATTCGAGGACTGAGGCAAATGATGCGCATGGCGTCCTTTGAAACGAGAATGGGTTATGCTTGTGACATCGGTTTCTCGGTATGGATCACAGCTTGGTTCATCCAGTGCCGTTGGAGGTCATGATTCCTTTAAGACCTGGGAACCAATAAAGGGTTCTGCTCCACCGAATCCGCAAGCTTTACTGGACAAGGCTCGGAAATCTTCTGCCATTAAGCCGGTTACGAGCGGTTCGATACGCATCCCGTAAGTCCTCATACAGCGTGTTGCTCCTTCGCTTGAACGAGGCGAGTGGCGAGAAGAACTCAGGATAGAGCCGCCTTCTGTTCTCGACATAGTTGTCCGGGATGTTTCCAGTGCGAAGTCGCTCAAAGTTCTCGCGGACGTATGTCGGCGAGTTCCGTTCTGTGAGCTTCACCCGCTCGAGCCAATCGTCGCGCGTCAAGCCTAGCTGCTGCCCCTTGATACGGAACTGGGGCCGATGGTTGCATGAGAGGGCTCGGTCGATGTCTTCTCGAAGCATCCCAACATGGGCAACTGTATCGTATTTGCGATATACCCCTGAGATATCGAAGCAGGTTGAATATTCATACAGTAAGTGGTTGAGCCCACCGGCCGAGTTTCCGAGAATCCCTCTGCCACGCAATTCCCCCAGTGACTCACCGGCTCGAACCCATTCAGCGAGGGCGCTCATTCGCACTAGTGGAGTCGATCTCTTCGCGAACCACCTATTGTCGAAGTCAAACCAGAAGCGTCGCCGATCAAGAGTCAGCAGATCCGATCCGAGGCGCGTTGCCCGCAACAATCGATGACGTTTCAGCGGCGTCGAAACATCAAGACACTCATCTGTGTCCGAGATCAGAACCCACGCATCGGGCTGTCCGCTCCAGCGCCGCAGGAGATGTCCCATCGCGGAGTCCCGCTGTGCATATTGTGACGGGAACGTGAGGTCATCGCCATCTGAGTCATCCGGACGAACCTTGGGAAATGCAATCTCTAAAGAGATGACTGATATGCGGCTTCGAAATGGATCGAACTCGGGGGAAGCGATAAGATGTTCAGCAAATAACCCTTTATATTCACCGCGAAACGTGTATGCATTCTCGACCAGAACCCACTCTGACACAAGATCCGATCCTAAGTTGAGCTTTGTCAGCAGAACTTCCTTTTCGCTTGGCTCTGAAAAAAGAAACGTATCGATCAGTATCATCGCTCTGCTGTGTCAGGTGAGTTATTATTTGCAGCAGTCTGTCTTGTCCGTCTTTCCCTCCACAGATCGATCAGTGCTCGAGGCCACTTTAAAGGTGGATTGCACCTTGCCACTCTCGCGACCGTTGAAGCACGGTAGTGCCATCGATTGTAGAAAGGGAGCATAAACGAGATAACTCGGTCGCCCCCCATCTGCATCCCAGCCAATAAAACCAAATAGCACCAAGCTAACCAATCCACTAGGTTTCCACCGAGCCGGTGGGTAGAGCCTACGACATAAGACGATCCTTTCAACACCTCTATCGGAAACGATATAAGACCCCAACGGTCGCCATTTGGCTTTAATATCTTTGGCGACGGTGTTTGGTAATCGATTGTCGGATTCTTGAGCGTATGACAAGTCGACCGCCGAACCTTTGGGTGAACATGTTCCAAATGATAAAAACTATAGTCAACCTCTAAGCCGAGATCGACAATCGAAAACTTCTGTTTAAGCCGCAAAATCATGTCCACTTCCATCCAGTTGTAATAGATGAGTTGTTCGTCGTAGCCTTCGCACTCAAGCCACAAGGCCCGATGCACCAGCCAGATGCCGACAAGATAAGTCCAGAATGGACGCCGTGGATCGTGTAGGACGGGAAACCGCTTACCAAATACTTTAACCAATCTGTCCACCTGTGGATATGGCGGACAACGCACAGAAAAGCGGTAGGAAATTTCACGGCGATTGGTATACATGAGCGCCAGACTTAGAGGCACGTCTAGCTGTCGGCGGCCCTCGTGCAGGTCAAAAAAGACTTCAAGAAAGCGCCTCCCAACTAGAGTATCTTGATCGATTCGACCGATGTACTCACCTTTTGCGCGCCTTGCCGCCGAATTGAGCGCGAGCACCTCGGGAAAGGAACTATCCTTCTGCAGAGTTCGCGCAATCCCAGGTGGAATCCATAAGAACGAAACGATTTCCGCAGCCGCTTTGGTGAGCCGCACTGTGTCTCGTAGCGGAACCTCACTTCCCCAGTCGGCAACCAGCACTTCGACTTGTCCAGACCTACCCGCATTGTGTACCTGGTCAGCCAAATAGTTGAGCGTCGTCTCCAGCCGCCAGCGAGAATTGCCCATGTACTGATCGTTGCGTGAGCAGAGAATCAGGGACAACGTGGGTGTCTCGCTAGAACCGCAGGAGTGCCCGTTCATGGTACCTCGTTCCTCGTCGTTGGCCTAGATCCGGCCTCTGTGAGAAGACATAGTCTGTTGACTATTTCACCGAACCGTCTTATAAACAACTTATTGCTGTAATACTCAACGTATCTTCGCTTGGCTGCCTTTGCGATCCTCTCTCGTTCCTCAGGGTGTGAAAGGTAATATTCACACTTCTCCTGCAAATCAGACAAGTCCCATTCCAATGGGACATATGTTTCGTATTCCACAAAGATGTTCGGCTCAGTCCTCAGATGGGCTAAAGAAGGCTTCATCAACAGGCATTCCGCGATTATTATCTCAAAGTCGTTCCTGGATATCTCACCCCAGCCAAACGGACTCAGTGCAATTGCGCTATTCTGTAACTCTTTCCTATAATGCGCCAGGGGGACACGCATGTCACTTGAGACTACGTTGTGCTTTACCTGCAGTTCATGTACTTTGTCGTACATTGACTTCCTATGTTCATGGATCCAAGCCCGCGTTTCAAAATCGCCATGGATCCTCGCTCTGAGATGTACGTCAATGGACCGTCCATTGTCTTTAAAAATCCCCCACCAGTGGCGTTTCATTAGAAGCTGATACGTATCGCGTCCCAAGCCAATGTTCCAACCCAAGTGAAGTTTGTCAACATCGCTATCACTGACAGCGGGAGACTGCATGATTGGCCCGTGGTAATCGTAAAGTCGCACGAAGCAATCCGACCATGGGGTTCGTTCCAAATGGGACGTCCCATAGTCACTCCGTTCTTTCAGAACCTGCCTCTTTAGGTAGACGTCCACTTTCTCCATTACCTTCTCATCAAGGTGGCACGAGCTATCTCCATCGTCGAAAAAGACCTTTGTCGCCGAAATCGCGTTCAAGAACTCCAGAATGTATTCGCGAGTGAAGGGCTCACCGTGCACCTTGAACGGACGTCCTTGTACAAAAACGGCGTCGTAGCTGGAGATTGTGCGAGCCATGACGTGCAGATCGGTGGGGTCCATGTCGCGGTGGATCTCTGCCACTTCGAAAGTGAAGTCGTACTTCTGCTTCAACTCTCTCTTGTACTTCAGAAGGGGAAACATAAGAGTCTGGGCTTGATATTGCGGAAAACCGTTCCCCGCTATAACGAAAATTGCTTTCATCGGTCGTCCCTTATTACCGTGTGTGGGATTGGTTGATGGCTACCGTGATGGCGGCCGCGGCCGTCCGTCTCGGAACTGCTAGAAGCTTGGTGGGTACATTGCCCATTGTAGTCGATCAGGAGGCGATCCACATTGACATCTTGCCGGTCTCGGTTCCACGCTTTGACGGCCCTTCAGGGAACCATCTTCTCGCGCTTCCGACGATCCAAAGGAGGCCGACCCGATTGCGCGCACAACATGACTCCTCGCATCCACAAGCAGAGGCGATCAACGGAATCCCAACTGCCGCAATTGTCTCACGAAACGCCTGCACGGCGCAAGATGCTGCTGAGACGATCGAGGCGCATGATTGTGTCGCCTTGGCCAAAACCCGGCGTATACGGTGGGGCAACCCATTCCGTGATGGCGTAGTAATAATCGAGGTCCATACAGGCACTTAATTCCCAGTACCAGGGCGCATAACGTCCTGCGGGAATTATGTCAATAATGCGGGTGCCCGGCGCGCAGAACAGGATATTGGCAAAGTCCGCGCCATGGGACCCGACCACAATCTCAGCGGCGGCAAACAAGGCAGATTGCTCAAACACCTGGCGGCGTCCAATGACCACCTTTTCAAAACCTAACGGTGCAAGAAAATCCATCACTTCGTCTTCATTAGCGACCCGTCTGCGCGAGGCATCCGCTCGACTGAGATATAGGCGGCGCGACGGTTTTCCCGGTGGAGGTGAAACGAGGAATTTCTCGCGTAACCAATCGCACAACCAACGGCGCCGATGCCCGCTGTAGTGTAAATTTGAGGTGATCCATAGGACTTGTGGTTGGAAGGCATCGGTTTCATCCATTTCGATCACATATTCCGGCTGAA
This sequence comes from Candidatus Methylomirabilis sp., assembly GCA_002634395.1. Classification (GTDB taxonomy): domain Bacteria; phylum Methylomirabilota; class Methylomirabilia; order Methylomirabilales; family Methylomirabilaceae; genus Methylomirabilis; species Methylomirabilis tolerans. The sequence goes on along the minus strand of NSJM01000009.1, from coordinate 28,973 downwards.
TGCCCACACCCCGTAGCATGGGCCACTGCACATCAGGGAAGTGCAGACGATTTATCAGGAAGCCATCAATAGATGCGAGATTGACGCCCGCACGCTGCAGTATAGTGAGTCGCGGCAGCAAGGAAAACATCCAATGAAAGTAATTTGATCCGCCGAACGGCGCGGTTAATAGTGCATATATACCTTTAAGGAGCCTGGATTCAGGGAGCGGGTCCGATCCTACTATTGGATGTCTGTGCCTAAAGAAATAGAGATCCGATGGATTTAAATATGAAACATCGGCCAGGAGAATGCCGTCTGCGGTTATTACATCTCCGATTTCTCCATAGGTACTTGCGTTACGAAGCTGCGCAGCGAAGAGCGGCGGATTAGCGCTTCTCAGACGGGTTGCCAATTCGGTATCGCCAAGGGTTTTTGGAGCAGGGGGCTTAAAATATGGGGCATCATCGATCGCAATATAGCCAGATACCTTACCAACGGCAGTCGACCGGGAACGCTGGAAGTATGAGCGGGTAGTGAATGCGAAGCCACGGAGTGCGGGAAGAAACGCCTGACCACCGAGGCGCCGCGAGCGCCACCAATGCCAGTATATAAATATGCGCGAACGCAAATCGTTGGCGCGGTCGTAGAGTGATGGATTAACCTTCTGGAGCCTTGGAAAACTGGGCCAAGAACAACTAGACCGAATAGGAGGGGGTGATCCCATCCTTCGGTACAGAGCGCCGGCACGATCGTAGAGTGGCGGACAAATCCTATACAACCGCTTAAAGCGTGGCATATCTCTCCCAGACAAATCGATGACACATCACATGAAGCTCGCATCTTTTCCATAGGCGGGCAGCGCGCAATAGGCGAAGGGGGGTAGAGACTGACTGTCAGGGCAGCTATTGCCGCTTGACGCACCGCTCCCGCTTACCAGGCCGTCCGGCCTCCGTCAACGATCAGATTCGCGCCGGTCATGTATGACGACGCATCCGACAGCAGGAAGAGAATCGCTCCCCGATACTCGTCCACGCGAGCCATACGCGCAAGGGGTATGCGTTGGGTCAGGTTCTTGACGAACTGCGGATCGTGTCCGGCGTACACGCCACCAGGGGAGATACAATTCACGCGGATGCCCTTGTCGGCCCAGTACGTAGCCAGATAGCGCGTAAAGTTAATCACGCCCGCCTTCGAGGTTGCATAGGCAATAGGTGTGTTGAATGGCTTACCTGTGTGAGGATTCACCGCCCCCTCGTAGATGCGGTGATCCGGGCTGATATTCCCTATGTCGGAGGCGATATTGACGATGACACCGGCCCGCTGGGACACCATCATCTTCCCTACCGCCTGGCAACAGAGGAACATGCCTGTCAGGTTCACCTGCAACGCCTTGTCCCAGAGGTCAAGCGGGTACTCCTCGAACGATGCGAAATACCTCGCCGCACCCTCGCTACCACTTGTAACGGTCAACGCCGCGTTATTAATGAGCCCGTCAATTCGCCCGAACTGTTCCACTACGGCGGCGACCATGGCCTCAACGTCTGGCTTGCGTGTCACGTCCATTTGCAGACCTAAGGCTTCGACGCCGTGCGTCCGGGTAATCTCGGCAGCCGAATGGGCCGCGAGTTCACCGGACAGGTCGGCGATCACAGCATGTCCGCCGGCTTCGGCAATGGCCGCCGCATGCTGCATCCCCAGCATCCCGGCGCCGCCGGTAATGACAACGACTCTTCCGCGTAAGTCAAAGAGATCCTGTACCGATCGCGTCATGACACCACCCCGGTCACACGGGATGCCGTTCCCACAGTTGTTCAGCATCAGGCCACTGTCCACGCTGGAGCGTCAGCAATGCTTCTTCCACGTGCGCGATGCTGTCCTCGTAGTCGATCTCGAATACCGGCTCCCGGATGACAAACGGCACGATGTTGTGTCCGCACATCATGCCCCGCTCCAGAACAACATGTGGCCGGACAATATCCACGTAGCCGTTTTGCCAGAAGACCTCCGGCAGGCTCTGTCGAGGCATGCAATAGGGCTCGACCACTCCCTCTACTGTCAGCAATGGTTCCAAGTACTCGCCCACAATACGCCACATCTTATACGGCGTCTGCACCGGCCGGCTTACCGAGCGCAACGAGTCCGCTTCAGGGTGATTCAGCATCGTTCGAATGGCCTCGTCGATCAGCTCCACTCGCCGCACCGGTCCGGTAGGGCGCAAATGAACCACCAGGTCACAGGCATAGCCTTCGTGATCACGCAGCCATTCCAACGCATGCCGAAAGGTGTCAATGTCCGGCGAGAGATCCTGAGCAAATTCCGGTGGTCGCATGAATGGGGCCTCGGCGCCAAAGCGGCGGGCCACCTCCGCAATCTCGGCATCATCTGTAGACACCATGGTCCGCGTGATGTATTGGGATGACAGGGCCTGCTGAATAGAGTAGGCAAGCAACGGCTTCCCCGCTACGATGCGCACATTCTTTCGAGGAATTCCCTTTGACCCGCCGCGGGCCGGAATCAGCGCTAATACCTCAGGCCGCCTTGGCTCAGTTGTCATGCCAATTCCACTACCTTCCCGTCGTGCAGCGATTCACGCGCCGCCAGTGCCATGCGCAGGCTGTGCGCTCCGTCGCGCACCGTGACCATTGGGGTTGCGTCGCCTCTCAGGCAGCCCAGGAAATGATTCAATTCATCCAGGAAAAGCTGATTGCGCTGAAAACCTTCAAACAACCGTGTTTCAGCAACCTGCCCCCGCTCGTCGAACACTCGGACGCTCGGTGCATGAAAATCGATGATAATCTTTCCGGCATCGCCGATCACCTGGCACGTGCGGCTGGGCGGACGCTGCACATAATCCTGTTGGAGGTGAACCGGCATCGATCGCCCATCAGCGGAATACTCCATCAGGATGCTTGCGGTATCCTCGACGTTGATTTCCAGACTGCTCAAGTGACCCCCGACTGCAAACACACGCCGCGGGATGCCGAAAAACCAGTAGATGTAATCCATCTCGTGAATCTGTGAGAGAATAGCGCCGCCCCCCAACTCACGCCGCGACGCGTACATCTGCCGGTAATCTTCGTACGCATGCCATCCGGGTAGATATTCACCTACCTCAACACGAACTGCTAACACCCGCCCGATAGCCTGTCGCCGGAGCAACGAGCGCACGTGCTGTAAACAAGGGTGGAAGCGCATCTGGTAACCCACGACCGCAATGAGGCGTTGATTCTCCACCAGCGAGATGAGTTCTTCGACACCTTCATAGCTGTCTGATAACGGCTTCTCTATGAAGAGATGACAGCCCGCCTTCGCCGCCGAAAGGGCCACGGGAATATGCAGGCTGCTCGGATTACAGATGAACACCACCTCAGGATTCTGCGCGAATGCCTGATCGAGGTCCTCATAGGCGTGAATCTGATATTTGTCCTCCAGGTCGCTTCCCGGATCAATCTCCAACCGGTCTGTGAGCACATGGCGCAATCTTCGAGCGCGATAGGCGATGATGTCTACCTCGGAGCCCAGCACAGATCGCAGATTGCGGACGTGCCGTTGCCCGATCCCCCCCAAGCCTATCATCAGAACTTTCACCGGGAGACCTGTCTGACCGAATTCACTTCAGCGGGCGCCTGATTACAATACTCTCTGACATATTTCAGATGGGTTCCGGCGAGAGCCAGAAAGTCATTGCCGGATGGCGTCTCGAGGACTAACGGACCGATGTATGCCGTCTCACCCATGGCCTGGAAGAAGCTCGTAAAATCCGCGTCACCTTGACCTAGTAACACGCTGGGACCACCGCATGTGCGATCTTTAATATGGATACCGCACAGGAATGGTCCCAGCACACGGATCTCTGCAGCGATATCATGACCCTTGGCAACGGCATTGCCCGTATCGAAGTACACACCTAAGGCGGGATGGTTCCCGCGCTCAACCAAAGCTCGATACTCAGCCGCCGGTAATTCCGTCTCCAGCCCAAGCCGGATCCCGTGCCTTATTGCAAGCGACAGGGGCTCGCAAAGAGCGTCGAGCAATTGAATCTTCTCTGTGTCTGCGCGGATCCCGGCCCCCTCGAGCACGGGCAAGAGGATCGTCTTGATTCCCACGCCGGCGGCTTGGAGGATGAGTCTGTTGAGCACTGCGATGCTTTGGGTACGCTCCGGTTCGGAGACTCGAAAGAATGGATGGACCATAAAGTAGTCAGCGCACAATGAGCGCAATCGGATTCCCGTAGTTGCCATCTTCTGACGAATGCGCTGTACGCCGTCCTGCGTCCAGATGGGGTTCTGCTCGTAGCGATCGGCCTCGAACAACCACTCAATCACCTCGAACCCACACGTGGCGGCATGGCAGAATTCTTTTTCCCACGTTGACCACGGGAACGCCTGTAGTCGTCCAGGCACCGCCGGCGAAAGCCGCCCCTGCATGATGCCAATCTCATTCAATCGGTATTCTCCTGCCCCACCACACCCAAGTCGTCCGCAGCTCCGTTACTTCGCAGCACAATCTCGACCGCCTCAGCCACGGCCCCATCTCCCCCCTGATGTTGTAGTATTCGGTGAGCTGCCGCCCTGGCCTCCCGGGTCGCATCAACCGGTGCCAGACCAAGTCCAACCGACGAAAGCGCCTCGGCATCTCGTTGCGAATCACCAACGAAGCACACCTGTTCAAGGTTCACTCCGAGATCGCTGGACAACTGTTGGAGGGCTTTCCACTTATTCTTAGCCTGCCGAAATACGCGGCTGACTTCTAATCGACGGGCGATCATATCGACCCATGGCGACGACTCGCCGGTCACCAGGACGACCTCCACGCCTTGGCGCTGCGCCGCGAATACGGCATCGATGTCCCGGTAGGACAGCTTCTTGAATTCGCGCCCGGCCTCATCTAACGTAACCATCCCATCGGTGAGCACACCGTCGATATCCAGGGCCAGGACCCGTATCACGTACTTATCCTTCGCAATTTGCGCATAATGGGGACCTCACTCTCATAGACCCGCTTCACGTCATCACCCATCGCAATTTCAACGGCTCGGATATCCTTGACCAGGCGAGCCATACCATGGGGTTCCACTGACGCGGCCTGGTCGCTGCCCCACATCGCCCGATCCAGGGTGATGTGTCGCTCTATGACGCACGCGCCCAGGACAACGGCCGCCAGAGTCGTAGAGAGGCCGACCTCATGCCCGGAGTAGCCAACGGGCACATCGTATCGCTCCATCAGGCTTTGGATGACCCTGAGATTGAGTTCCTCGAGACTGGATGGATAGGTGCTGGTGCAATGCATGAGAATCAAATTGTCTCGCCCGAGCACCTCAACAGCATGGTCAATCTGCTCAATGGAGCTCATGCCTGTAGAAAGAATGATAGGCCGCCCCGTGCCTCGGCAATGGCGAAGCAGGGAATCGTCTGTCAGTGAGGCCGATGCAATCTTGTAGCACGGTGGATCGAAGGTTTCGATGAAGTCAACGGATCGCTCATCCCAGCAGGAGGCAAACCATGCAATGTCAAGCGCACGGCATACGCGATCGATCTCGGCGTATTCCTTGTGATCGAATTCCAGACCTCGTTTGAGGTCCCCGTTCGTGGTCCCGAAAGGACTCTCCCGTGGCTGCGTCAGTTCCTGAAGGGTATAGACGGCCTCGACAGTGCGTTTCTGGAACTTGACCGCATCGCAACGCGACTCGGCGGCAGATTCGATGAGCCTCCTGGCCAGATCGAGATCGCCGTTGTGATTGATCCCGATTTCAGCAAGAACGAAGACGGGATGTCCTGGACCAACGAGACGATCCCCGATCTGCACCGATCGCATTGGTAATTTCCCCTTAGGTAGTCATGCAAACAGCACTGACAGCCCTCAACCGTTCAACAGATCCGACTTCCCATGAACGCCTCAGTAACCCGGCTCATTCATATGGCCCAAGGCCCGCCTTCATCCGAGGCGTAACGGTGCGATGGTGTAGAGCAGAGCGACGTTGCAACGGCTGAATCTGCTCCGGAGCTTTCCGCATCAAGACAAGTCTCTCACTATCCTCAAGCGCATCGAGCGTCTGAGAATTTAATAACCGAGAGACGTCATGGAACAGCTCCAAGGCGTTCTCCAGTCCAGGCAAGGATTGGACGAATTACGCCTGCCCATTGTCCGGTCCAATCGCCTCTGGTGTCTCCAGGGTCGCGCACGTCGAATGAGACGACTTCCGGAACCTTCACATCAACCTGATGGGGGTTGCCATGATGCAGGTAAACCTCGACGGAATGCACGCCTTCGTTCAGGTAATGCTTTGGGATGGTGCACGACGCTGCGTACAGCCCAGGCTCATGCTCGATTCCTCGCCAGCTCGGATCATGGAAATTCCCGGTAGCAAACAGACGTACTCCCTCCCGATTATACAGATGAAGACTCACCTCAACCCTGGCCTGACGAAGAATCCAAAACTCAACCCTCAGCGTAATCGGGTTGTTCATCCCCATATTGAAACACGGCTCATTCACCTCGTTGAGCGCTCTGACGGATCGTAGCTTCGCGATGCTCGTGCCGGGGGCTCCTTCAAAGGACCATACGGCTTCAGCCGACTTATTGGTGCCCCAAGACAGATACTGTCCAATCACCTGCGCGGTTTGGCCTTGACTGACTACCCGTCCGTCCCCCAGAAGGATCGTCGACGAGCAGAGGTAGGAGATCGCTTGCATATTATGACTGATAAACAATACCGTCCGCCCGACACTTGCCACATTCGCCATCTTTCCTAAACACTTCCTTTGGAACGCCGCATCCCCTACCGCCAGCACCTCATCGACCAAGAGGATCTCGGGCTCCAGATGGGCAGCTACGGCGAAAGCCAGGCGCACATACATGCCGCTGCTGTAGTGTTTCACCGGCGTGTCGAGAAACCTCTCGATTTCGGCGAAAGCGACAATCTCATCAAAGTTGCGGTCAAGTTCTATCCGCTTCATTCCCAGGATGGCGCCATTGAGGTAGATATTCTCCCGGCCGGTCAATTCAGGGTGAAAGCCTGTGCCCACCTCTAAGAGTGAACTTACTCGACCGCGGATCTCTGCAGTGCCCTCTGTCGGCTCGGTGATGCGAGAGAGGATCTTGAGCAGCGTACTCTTGCCGGATCCATTGGACCCTATGAGACCGATCACCTCACCCTGGCCGATCTCGAAAGAGACGTCCTTGAGCGCCCAGATGGTGTTGTTCTCATCGGCATACTGAGACGTGGGAAGGTCGGAAGGCTGTAAGGCAGAACGGTTTCGGCGGAAGGGGGCATACATGATGTCGGACAGGGTGTCACGAAACGTCCGGTATCGCTCGCGCCGCCCGATTCGGTACTGTTTGCCCAGTCCGTCACAACGTATTGCGATCATGCTCACGTTTTAGACTACGTCGGCAAAGGTCTTTTCCATCCGACGGAAGTAGTAGAGACCCCCCACCAAAAGCGCGAGAACGGCAGCGACGGACACAGCCACGATGAGGCCCGGCGGGTGAGCCGTGCCCAGCAGCGCCCACCGACACCCTTCCACGACGCCGGCCATAGGATTGAGACCGAGGACGGCGCGCCATGATTCCGGTATCAGACTACTTGGGTACACAATCGGCGTCGCGAAGAGCCAGAATTGGGTTAGGAAGGGCACCGTGTAGCGCACGTCCCGATACCGGACGTTCAACGCCGATAGCCACAACCCCACACCCAGTGCTGTTCCGAGCGCCAACAGCAAGAAGAACGGAAGCGTGAACACCGCTGCCGTCGGGGTGATCCCGTAGTAGGCCATCATTGCCAACAATATCACGAACGCGATGCCAAAATCCACAAGCCCGGCCAGCACGGCAGACAGGGGAATCACCAGCCTAGGGAAATAGACCTTGGTGATAAGGCGCTCGTTCGCCACCAGACTGTTGCCGGATTGAGTGAGAGCCTGGGAGAAGAGCTGCCACGGGAGAAGCGCGCAGTAGGCGAAGATCGGATAGGGAAGCCCGTCTGAGGGAATCTTGGCCAGTCGGCCAAAGAAAATACTGAAGACCACCATGGTGAAGAACGGCTGGATGATGGCCCAGGCCGCACCGATGGCCGTCTGTTTATAGCGGACTTTTATGTCCCGCCAGATAAGAAAATAGAGAAGTTCCCGATACTCCCATAGTTCGGCCAGGTTGATCGACGCCCAACCTGTGGAAGGGCGAATCATCAGTGTCGGTGGCGATGCACTCTGCTGATGGTCGAGCGTTGATCTATCCGGGTGAACCAGATCCGCCAAACAGCCACTCCATTGTTCCACGTAGGGAAAAAGTCAGTGAGAGCCGAATCCGTGCGCAGTGAGATTCGCTTCATCTTACATCATCGTCGTTCCCTTCTGCCAGCACAATTGGTCCACCCTCTCTTCACCCGCGAACCGCCCCGCTTAGAAGTCATACGAAGTTGCCTCAGACAAAAGCTATGGAGCGCATGACTTCGCGATCGCGCCGGGTGGGCCTCACGGTTCGCGCGTAACGGAGCGATGGCGTTCCCATTCCTCGCACAGGTTCGACATCGGAACGGCTTGGGCCCTCCAATCATGAAGCAGTATATCTAATAGATTGTTTAGGTTGGAAAGCCGGGTCTCACCAAACGGCGCCCCCCAAGGATTCCACACTGGAGCGAATTCCCAAGGATGGCACAACAGGACCAGTACGAGTGGACTGCCTGTGGCCTGGGCTATCTCAGCCAGTCTCAAGCAGCCCGCCAGGCCCTGCTCCAGCGATCCCCACAGCAACGGACGATAGGGGGCGTGAGGGGTAAGGCGGGGCCGTGGATCAACCCGGCTTTACAGTTCATCGGTTCCCGTTACCCCCGGGCCTCCTTGCGAATGGGGGCGACGCCGGGGCAATCCTCACACTCCGTACGCCTACTTTCGTCCCGATGGCCGCAGGACTAAACGAAGATGATCGAGAACTGGGCATCGCGCTGGACTGGGTGGCGATCGAGACGGACCGGCCGAAATCGCGTAGCGGCGCTGTCCTCTTTGGGGTAGAATAGGTCGAATTTGAGTCCGAGCACCCCAAATTGGTAGCGGGGAGCTATGGGTCAGTCGACTCGTACACGTATCTACGTCGGAGCGTCATGCGAAATAGAGACTTCATCGTGTTTGGCCAGCCTGATATCCAACAAGAGGATATCCGGGAGGTCGTCGCCGCCCTCGAAAGCCTGTGGATCGGAACCGGTCCCAAGGCGCATGAATTCGAGGGCCGGTTCGGCGACTATGTGGACGCGCCCTACACCGTCGGCACGTGCAGCGGGACGGCGGCGTTGCACCTGGGTCTGATCGCGCTCAACGTCGGCGTACACGACGAAGTTGTTGTCCCCGCTTTAACGTTCCCCGCTACCGCCAATGTTGTCGTACACGTCGGTGCCACTCCAGTGTTCGCGGATGTCGATCGTGCGACCAGGAACCTGTCCGCCGAAACGTTGTTGCCGGTGATCACAGACAGGACCCGCACCGTCATGCCGGTCCTCCTTGGAGGGTATCCCGCGGATCTTGATGCCTTAAAAGCCGCCGCGACCACATCCGGGGCCACGATGTTGGTCGACGCAGCCCATGCGATCGAGACACAATATAAGGGACGCCGCCTGGGAGCGCTGGCGGACGCGACCGCGTACAGCTTTTACGCGACGAAAAATATTACGACTGCCGACGGCGGGATGCTCACGACGCCGAGCGAGAATTTGGCGAGGAGGGTGCGGATGCTGGGCTATCACGGCCTGTCGGCGGACGCGTGGAGCCGGTACTCGGGAGACACCGCGCGGCTCTATGAGGTGATCGAGCCGGGCTTCAAGTACAATCTGACCGATCTTCAGGCCGCGCTCGGCCTTCGACAACTCGCTCGGATCGAAGCCTCATGGGAACGCCGCCGCGCCATTTGGAAACGTTACAATAACGCCTTCGCCGATCTGCCGCTCGAACTTCCGCCCACACCCGCGCCGGAATTCGGCCGATCCTCGTTGCACTTGTACTCCCCGCTGCTCGATACCGATCGAACGCCATTCGATCGCGACACGCTGCGTGAGACCCTGAGACAGAGAGGAGTCGGGACCGGCGTCCACTTTACGGCGCTGCACCTGCATGCCTACTACCGAGAACGATTCGGCTATCGAGGCGGCGAGTTCCCCCAGGCGGAAGATATTGGGGCACGCACATTTTCTCTGCCGCTGTCCCCCCGCCTGCGTGATGATCAGGTGGACCGCATCATCGATACGGTCTGCTCACTACTCCAACCGTTCTCCTGATGCATCTCTGGCTTATTACCTCTTCTTACCCGCGCGTACCGGAGGAGTCGCTCAATGCGGGCGTCCTCGCGCGAGACTTGGCTCTGTCGCTCCGAGAATCCGGCCATCGTGTGACGGTGGTGACCCCCAACAAGCCCGGCGGCATCGTCATCGATTCCGGACTCGAAGTAGTGCGGCTGCCTTGGCTCAGGCCGACTACGGCCATGGCCGACCTGTCTGCAAAAGAGCCGATGGACGTGATCCGCGTCCTCTCGCTCTTCGTCCTCGCTCGCCCGGCGCTTCGGCGGGCACTCGCGTGGGAGCGGCCTGACGGCGTGCTGGCTCTCTGGGCGCTGCCCTCGGGAATTCTCGCGCGATGGGTCAAGCGGTGGTCCGGCGTACCTTACGTGGTCTGGCTGCTGGGATCGGATGTCTGGAAGGCCCCCTCGTGGCCGTATGGAACGAGTCTGCTGCACAAGGTCCTCGCGGACGCGAATGCCGCCTACGCCGACGGGGCGGAACTGGCGGCCCAGGCAACTCGGCTGACCGGCGAACCTATCGAGTTCCTGCCATCGATCCGCCGACTCCCCCCTCCCCCAGCATCGCTGCCTGATACTGTGGATGTTCTCTTTGTGGGTCGCTACCATCCAAACAAGGCCCCTGATCTGCTCATCGAGGCCTTCGCTGGAGTCCATCGGATCCGGCCTGACGCTACGCTTCGCTTGCATGGAGAGGGCACGCTTCGTTCCAAGCTGAAGCAACAGGTCGAACGGCTGGGCCTGGAGGACGTCGTCGCGGTAGACGGGCCACTATCCGCTGTTGGCGTGGCGGGCGCCATGGCCTCCGCCCGGGTACTGGCGATCCCGTCGCGAATCGAGTCGATCCCGTTGATCCTCGGCGATGCGATTCAGGCCGGCCTACCCGTCGTGGCCTCGGCGGTGGGTGATATGGGGAATCTGGTGTGCCGTTACAAGCTCGGCCTCACCGTACCGCCGAACGATGCTGAGGCGCTGGCGGCCGCGCTTCTTGTAATGCTCGATCCTTCCCAGCGACTTGAGGCCCCCTCTTCCCCGCCCTTGATGACCCCTGAAGGGATCGCCGAAACGCTGGTGGCGAGGCTGATCCATGTGAATCCGGTAACATCCGGCGATACGCGATCCTAACCGCATCGTCCACGAGCCAACACGCCCCCCGCCTTGATCCTCGCTCGCGCGCTGTCTAGGCTGTTGTTACGTTGGCCGCTCCCCAGAACTCAGTATCGCGGCGGATACCGGGGCGTGTCGTTTTAGGAACAGGATGGCGAACGGCGCCAGGACCATGAGCAGAACCAGCACCACTGCGCGCGATACCAGGGACGCCATGACGCTGTGGATCGGGGCTATCGCCACCCCGGCGCCGACAAAAGCGACCACGGCCTCATAAATCCCCAGGGCGCCTGGAGTAATGCTGAGGGTGGACGCCAGGACCCCAAGCGTTCCCGCTATCGTTACCTCGACGAGTCCCGCCTGAATCCCGATCGCCCCGAATGCGGTCCAGAAGCTGAACAACTCCCCTGCAACCTGTACACCGACAAGAACCGTCAGCGTGGCGAGGAGCCGAGGTTGAGAACGCAGCCTGTACCAGGCGTCTGAGACCGCGGCGATGCGGTCCAAGAGCCAGTTGCCCTGAGGTCGGATCCGTGGAAAGAGCCGCGCAAGCACCGCAATGCCCAGACACACCACCGCGCCGGCAAGCGCGGCGCCCCATCCATAGCGATGATCGGCAAATGCCATCCACGCCAGCGCTATTGCCGCCATACCAGAGCACACGATCATCATCAGCACCTGACGACCGATCAGGGTTGCGAGATATTGGCTATACTGGAAGTCGTGGAGCCGTTTCAGATAGACGGCGCGCACAACCATCCCCCCCTGCATGGGTGTCACGATGTTCATTGCCGAGGTCACCAGGGAGAGGTTCAGGCATTCCCAGATCCCGATCCGGCTCCCCAGCCTGCTGATCATAACGTACAAAATGAGCCCGTTAGCGGCCAGGCAGACGACGACGCCGAGAGCACAGAATGCCAGGTAGAAGGGGGATACGACGACGACGGAAGCGAGTTCACGGCGGTGCCACCAGAGATAGAAGCCGATGGCGGCAACTGCCCCAAGGACAAACACCAGTGACAGCCGCTTTCGATTCATGCCACACTCGTCCCTGTCACGACCGGTTATCCTCGTCCGACGGTGACCCCCGGAAAGTACGAACAGGCAATCCTGGTACGGGATCCAGGATGCGGGTTGAACTCGCGCCTGCTCCAAAACGGTACCCAGTAGTACTAGAGTAGCGCTCGCAAGCCACTTTTGACATATGTCGCAATCATCTCCACTTCATTCAGTGTTATGGTCGGGCCGAGTGGAAGGGTGACTACCTCGGCTCCTGCTTCGGATGCATGAGGATAACAGCTACGGTTTAATCTGGTAGAGAACGGGAAAAGCGTACCGGTATCAATGCCTCGGCCTCTGAGGTAATCGCACAGCGCGTCACGTATCGCAGGCGACACCCGAATGGGGAAATGACTTTGCGGCAGGGCGTTAATCCCGGCGCCGCACGCGATACCGGACTCCACCAGGCGCCGAGCGTAGATCTCTGCCTGGCGTCGTCGAAGGTCGGCGTGCTGCATGGCATTACGCAAGTTATACACTGCGAGTTTCCGGTTCAGATGGGACATCGGACGTGTCCAGCGATGAGACAACACGTCCGGCGCCAGGCATGGCGCGGATCGGGATACGTCGTCCTGCGGAGTCGGCGGATGTTCCTCCTCATTTCGCGAGGAGGTCATGTGCTTATACCAGCGATAAAGATGCCGTTCATGCAGCAGTCCGTACACGGAACGCTGGTTCAGCGTGACCATGAGGAGAGTCAAGCACCACTGAGAAAATGACGCGCCGAATGATTGTTCGACTGCCCATCGGTCGCGCACCTCCCGAATCTTCCCGGCAAGCTCGACATCCTCAATACATGCGATCCCGCCCCACCCCGCATACATGGGCTTACCCCACCCAAAGCTGAACAAAGCGACGTCCACGGCCTGCAAGCGCTGCATTCTCTCTGGAGATGGAATGCTCATGGCCATGTCTAAGATCCGGACGCGAAGCCCTTGCTTGCATACGGCATCCAGGATATCACGGTCGTATGGAATGCCGTAGATCTCGCTGAGTACCAGCGCGGTGGCGGGTGTGATGGCACTCGTAATACCGGATGGCATCAGGAACGCCTTTGGAGCCGCGTCAATCAGGCACGTGCGTACACCGTTCAGGGCCATGGCTTCGTGTACCAGGTGGCATGTGTACGCCGGCCCTACCACGGTCATGGCGGGTTCACACATTGCCTGAATCGTCATGTAGATTCCCACCCGCACACTTGGAAGCAACATGACCGCATGTACCCCGAGAATATCCGCGTAAGCCTTCTCAACGTCGGACGGTCGAGCGGCGGGCAACGGTGAAGCTATTGCAGAGACTATCCCCCTGGTACCAAACGGCAGGCCATGACGAGGGATCATGATGCGCCCTTTCTTACCAGGAGCATTAACTCGGGCGCCATGACAGCTTTCCGTACCTCACAAAATTGGCCCCGATCCCTCCAATGCTGCTCGAGTAACTGTACTGCCAGTAATCTTTTTGTACGCCACCCCACTTTTCCTTAAAACTCGTCAAACCTTTTGCCCCGGTCGGTGACAGTCCAAAATCGAAGCCGGTTAACCCTTCCTCGATGACGTCTTGGAAGATCGTTTGAAGAACCGCATCATTGACGCTATAGGCGCGAAACTCCGGATCAGTGGCGGTCATCCAGGAATAAACCTGCCCCAAGGCGCAGACCAAAACCGAGCCGCCTACAACGCGGCCATCCAGCTTGGCGGCATAGAAGCGGAATGTATCTGTCTCCCGGATCCGCTCCGCCACGGCGGGATACAAGGCAGCGGGATACGGTCGCCGGCCATGGGCGATATAATTGGCTGAACACAGGTGCGCCCACCGTTCAAAGTCGTCGGTGTCACGGCTTTCGGAGACGCAGATGCCTGCCTTCGCAGCCCTGTGAACGTGCCACCTCACGGTTGATTTCGCCCTCTTCTCCAGCTCCTCGTAGCTGTTCGGCAAGGGCATTACATGGGTCGAAATGCGAGTTGCCTTGAATCCCCAGTCCTGAAGGGGGGCACCAAATCCCAGGAAATCCTGGACACTCGAAAGTACTATCCGCGGACCGCGAAAGTGGGTTGCAAATTTTTTTAGAAGCTCTGCGAGCACTTGGGTATCACAGCCTGGCCGAGCAATCGGTCCCCCGTGGCCTCCAAAGCCGCTAGAGAACACTGCCTGGATACCGAACTGCTGAAACACCGTAACCGGCATTGCGGCCAGGAGCCGATTGCCCTCTTGAGCGCATACCAAGAATTGGCACGCCTTGCGTGAAAACAACTCATAAATTCTCATCCACTCAAGCGAATGAAATGGGGTGGCGCCCGGGCAGCCCTCCAGCAGAGAGGCGTAGGCCTCCCGATTGATGGCGCTATAGGGCACGACGCGGTAGGCCATCTGAGCCGCTTTTCTCCCCCGGGGCTCCACCCTCTTACTTGGTGGCGACCGCTACGTATCCCATGGCGCGCAGCGTCTTCGTGTCTGTCATCATATCTAAGCGGAACATGCTACACGATTCACCCTGTTCCAGCAACGTCAATCGGGCATCCAGCGGCTGATCTCACAAGCGTTTCATCAGGATTTCTTCAAGCGGTTATGTCCGAAGGCCGGGGTGGCCATCCAAGAACCGCGCAATGTCAGCCGGGTCCTTCTGCCGCGTACCGGAACCTCCGGTCGGACCCTCACGACGAAGGTATCAGCCCTAAAACAGCGATAAGATTAAAGCAAAAACCTTGTGGGCCGCTCTGAGAGCGGATATAAAGGGGGTGTGCAACCACCAACCCTTTAACCCACAAGGTGAGGCCATGATACGACAAACGGTGTGGCCCTTCAAGCTCGAACGGACGGACGACACGCTGACCGCGCATGGCGGCTTAGCCCTGTTGGCCGAGTACAATCATGGGCTCGGGCTGCGCACCCTGGCCGACCAGCACCTGCCTGGCCCCGGCAGCCATCGGGGCTATGCTCCCTCGGTCTTCGTGGACACCGCGGTCCTGCTGCTCCAAGCGGGCGGACAGACCTTGGAGGACCTCCGTGCGCTGGAGCGGGAGGCGGCCCTCCTCGCGCGGCTCGGCCACGACGCCCTCCCCGACCCCGACACTCTGGGCGACTGGCTCCGCCTGATGGGCGACCCGCAGACGGGGCAGGCGGGCCTCGACGGACTCAGCCGGGTGCGCGATACCCTCACCACCCGCCTGTTGCGCCGGGATACGGTGACCGACTACACCTTGGATGTCGATGCCACCCTGATCGAGGCCGACAAGCGCGAGGCCCAGTGGAGCTACCAAGGCGTCAAAGGGTACCTGCTGCTGCTGGACTTTCTCTTCGAGACCCCGATCTGTCTCATCGATGAGTTCCGGCCCGGCAACGTCTCCCCCGGCTCGAGGCACCTCGCCTTCTACCGCGCCTGCCAAGCCCGGCTGCCCCAGGGCAAGCGGATCGCGGCCTATCGCGCCGACAGCACCTCCTACCAAGCGGACCTCCTCAATACCCTGGAGGCCGGCGGGGTTCACTTTGCGATCACGGCCGACCAGGACGCGGCGGTCAACACCCTCATCCGAGAGCTCCCTGAGGCGGTGTGGCAGGCACCCCTCCCCGGCTGTGGCTACGAAGTCGCCGAGACCGTTCACACGATGAACAAGGGCACGCATGCTTTTCGGCTAATCGTCAAGCGCACGCGCCGACGCCAACCCGACCTGTTTGACGGCGAGACGTACGTCTACCATGCGGTGGCGAGCAACTGGCCGATCGAGCGGAAGCGTGCGCACGCGGTCCTGTGCTGGCACAACCAGCGGGGGCAAGCGGAGAACTTCCACAAAGAACTCAAGGCCGGCTTCGGGCTGGAGCGGCGGCCCTGCGGGGCCATCGGGGCGAACGCGGTCTTCTTCCGGCTGGGTGTGCTCGCCTACAACCTGTTCATCGGCTTCAAGCAGCTCGCCTGTCCGGCCGCGTGGGCCGCCCACACCATCGCGACGGTCCGGTGGCGACTGATCCAGGTGGCCGGGCACATCGTCCGCCATGCGGGGCAGGTGATCTTGACGCTGGCGGTGGAGGCGGAGATGCTCGCGCGCTTCCGCGGGATCCGGCGGCAGTGCTGGGCCCTGCGGGCGGGCACCTGAGCGCCTGTCGCGGTACGAGGAGAAGGCAGAAGCGTCAGCACATGAGGAGGGGTATGTCTCGGAGTCCATACTCGGCCCCTCGAGAGGCGGCTGGCAGGGGGATGCCCCTACGAAACGCCACGCCTCTCGTCCGTGAGACCGGTCACCGCGTCGTCACTCTCGTCGTGATCGGCTCACACCAGGGCCTCAGCAACGTCTATCTCTGTTCTTGGGTATCAGGCGATATATTGACATATCATACTTTCTCATGCATGATTCAGCAATTGTCTTGTACCGAAGATCAGTAACGGAGCTCGCTGCATGGAACTGTCGTGGGCGTGGCCGGCAGACGCTCAACAAGGAGACCCGACATGAAGACCGCGCTCATCACCGGAATCACTGGGCTGGGCACAGTCCGCCTACTGGAGGCGATCCGCAAAAGTGGGGTTCAGTGCCGACTCTACCAGGCCTCCGGCAGTGGAAGTTTGGGGATGCCCCAGCGCCCCAAAACGAGCAGAGCCCCTTCCAGTATGCGAGCCTCGACTGGCGGCAGTACGTAGCGGTCGACCCGCGCTATTCCCGCCTCATCGAGGTTACGCTGCTGCAAGCCGATCCCTCGGAGGCCAAACGACGGCTCGGGTGGCAGCCCACGGTCACGTTCCGGGACCTGGTCCGGATCATGGTGGACGCCGATCTGGACGCCGCAGGTCTGCCCGCGCCGGGGAAGGGGACACGAAGTGACCGACGGTCGGCTGACATGGCTCGGGCGGCCGTAAAGGGGTGAACGGGGATTCGCCGATTTTCTCTCGGGCGGCGAGACCTTTAAGCACCGCGAGGATCTTCGTCGGACTGTCGAGTGGAATCGCCTGCACGAGAACGGTCTCCCACTTGCGTCTCAACCCAGATAATTATGCCTGTCAGCGGTCATGTCATATTCCCTACACCGACGATCGGAGGGTAGCATCATGCAGATGCTTTGGGCGGTGCTCGTACTGATCTCGTGGCTCGCGCTCTTGTGGCTGACGGTTAGGGCGCTGGGTTGTTACATGAGAGCGGATTGGAGACTGATCGTTCTCTCCGCCTATGCGGTGTGCGGCGTGCTTGTGTGGCTTTCGAGCGAGCTTCTCAGCGTGTTTCACCAACTGACCTTCTGGGGCATAGCAGCGTTCTGGAGCATATGTGCTCTCATCTTTGGGGCCATTGTCGCAACGAGACCGGCATCTCCCCATTTGGCGGCTCCTCCAGTTGCTAACATCCGTTTCTCGGTCTCTTTGCTGTTGCCTCTTCTTTGTTCCGCAGCAGCGATCAGCATTCTCTTGTTGACCGCATTCGTCGCTGCGCCGAACAACTGGGATTCGATGACATACCACCTCCCGAGAGTTATGCATTGGCAGCAGAATCGCAGTCTTCAATTCTTTCCCACTCATATACACCGGCAACTTCACTCTGGTCCATGGGCTGAGATGGCTATTTTGCACTTTCAACTATTAGCCGGCAGTGACCGGCTTGCGAATCTGGTTCAGTGGTTCGCTATGATCGGGTCGGTGCTTGGCGTGTCGTATATCGCCAAAACCGTCGGCGGATCCAAGGAGGCGCAAGCGCTGGCAGTCCTGATTGCCGTTACGATACCTATGGGCATTCTACAGTCCACCAGCACGCAGACCGATTATGTCGTTGCGCTCTGGGTAGTCTCGTTTACCGCCTTCTCCCTGACCATGATCACCGAGGGGCCCTCTCTCGGTCTAGCACTGCTGACCGGTGCCGGCCTTGGCTTAGCGATGCTCACGAAAGCCACGGCCGTTCTGTTCACCGTGCCGGTGGTTGTCTGGGTTGGGGCCGATCTCCTACGAAGGCGGCGCGCGGCCGCCAAGAAGTTCGCAGTTGTTATTGTAGCGGTTGCCTTGGCGATCAACGCGGGCCACTTCACCCGCAACAGTCGCCTGTATGGGGTGGGGAGCCCCATGGGGCCAATGGCCGAATCGCCCGATGGTGTCTCGTTGAAGTACACAAATGACACCTATACCGCGGCAACGCTGGTCTCCAATCTTCTTCGAAATTCGGCGCTGCATTTTGGCACCCCGTTTCGCGGGATCAATGCCGCTGTCTATACTGTGGTCTTGCAGATTCATCGCCGCATTGGATTGGATGTCAATGATCCTCGCACGACATGGACCGGCGAGAACTTCAGAATCAAGTTTTCGGCGCACGAAGACGTAGCTGGCAACCCCCTTCATTTCACTCTGTTCGGTCTGTCACTCCTTCTCGTACTCCGCTACGGAGGGCGCAAGGCCGCCGTTCTTGGCGTCTGTTTGATGATTAGCTTTGTTCTCTTCTCCCTCTTGCTCAAGTGGACACCTTGGCACAGCCGACTTCACCTGCCGTTTTTTGTTCTGAGTGCTGCCTTCGCAGCCGTGGTTGTGACCAAGACGTTCCATGATCGTCTCATATCCCTGCTGATGATAGCCCTCACCGTGGTATCCTTGCCTTATCTGGCTTATAATTCTACGCGACCTCTGATAGGAGCAAATAGCGTATTGTCCAGCAAGAGGGACAGTCAATACTTTAGGAATAGGCCGGAGTTGGCACTCTCCTACGACAGGGTCGCGGCCCTCGTGAAGGAAAGTCAGTGTACTCACGTCGGGCTGATGATCGGTGATGACGACTGGGAATACCCGCTCTGGGTTATGACGGGAGCGTCCGAGGGCCGCATTCTGTTGAAGCACATTGCCGTAGATAACGTCTCTGGACGGATACCCAGTCATTTCACACCATGCGCGGTGATTGTGACCGCTCCTCGACCAGGCGAAGAACTTGTCTATGATGATTCCCACACTACATACACGAAGGCGTTCGACGGCGGTTCAGTCGTCCTCTATTTTTCCAGGCGCGATTCAACTCTCTGAAGCGCCGTCCGCTTCTCACGGGGGCGACGACGAATATGTTGTGCCGACTTCACCCGGTATGAAGGACTACGTCCTAACGGTCACAACGCGGTGTAAACGTTGACGGCCTGTCCGCTACCGAACCTACCTGGGCCGAGTGGTTCTAGACTAAGAATGAGGTTGTAAGCTTTCCTGTCAAGGAGACAACCGCAGAAGAAAAGTGTGGCCCGTGAGCAGGTGCAAATCAGTCTTCATGGGGGAGGAGAGCAGTTGGCCAATGTGGGGAATGTAGAACTTGACACAAACAACCCAGGGACACTTGTAATCCTTGGTGCCGGTCCGGCCGGTCTCTCATGTGCCTATGAATTTATGAAACACGGGCGTACTTGCAGAGTGTGGGACAAGAACGATGTCGTCGGTGGACTCGCTAGAACGATCGAATACAAAGGGTATCGCTTTGACATCGGGCCGCATCGATTCTATACCAAGAACGATGACATCAATGCGATGTGGCACAAAATCCTTGGAGAAGACGCTGTTCAAGTAAGAAGGTTGACACGAATCTTTTACAAGAATCGATTTTTCGATTACCCGCTGAAGCCGCTTAACGCACTTCGCGGGCTCGGCCCATGGACAAGCATCTGTGCAGTGCTAAGCTATTGCTGGGCCAAATGGCATCTGGCCGGCCAACCGCCCCAGAACTTTGAAGAATGGGTTGTAAAGAACTTTGGGGAGGTGTTATACCGAATTTTCTTCAAGACATATACAGAGAAGGTATGGGGGTTGCCTTGTACTTCAATCGGGACCGAATGGGCGGCACAGCGCATACGAGGCTTAAGTCTGAGGACGGCAATCCTCAGCACTATCTTTGGACAACCGAGAGGCAAGCGCCAAATCAAGAGCCTTATCGACTCTTTTTATTATCCTAGGACAGGAGCTGGCTTGGTGTACGAGAAAATGGCGGCGGCCCTTGTGAGGTTTGGCACCTCAATCGAAACACAAACGATGGTAACTGCCATCCATCATGCCGGCCATCGTATTACAAAAGTCGAAGGAGAGGGCATACAGGGACGTAGAGTTGAGGATGTGGGGCACCTGTTTTCTTCGATTCCGCTTACCGATTTCGTGATGAAGTTGACGCCCCCAGGTCCAACGGAAGTGCTGGAAGCTGCACATTCACTCTATTACCGGGACCACATTACGGTGAATCTCGTTTTGCGAAAACGCGCCATATTTTTGGATAATTGGATTTATGTGCATTCTCCTGAGGTAAAGATAGCCCGTGTGGCAGATTATGGCAATTTTTCGGAAAGTATGCTTGCGGACAAAGATACTACTGCTATTTCTGTCGAATATTTTGTGTTCGCCCACGAGGAACTGTGGAATATGCACGACAAGGATCTTGTGCGCTTAGCTATCTACGAATTGGGAAAGATTGGGTTGGTGAAAGAAGAAGAGGTGGTAGAAGGCTTCGTCATACGAGAGAAAGATAGCTACCCCATTTATTCTGTGGGACACAGACCTTTGCTTGACAAGATCAGGGGATACGTCGATTTATTTGAAAACCTCAATCTTGTTGGGCGTGGCGGGATGTACAAATATAATAATCAGGATCACTCGATATTGACGGGCGTAGTGGCAGCTAGAAAATATTTTGGTGAGGAGCACGATCTTTGGGAAGTGAATACTGAAGATGAGTATCTTGAAGAAAAGCAGCCGCCGGCCCAGACCCATGCCTCTAAGCTGTAAAGGTCAATAGTACACCTGAAAACGGTAGGGCGATAAATGGCAGACGGCCAGATCTTAATCGCAGGAGCTGGTGGATTCGTTGGGACACGTATGTGTCGTGCGGCCTCAGCAGCGCGTGTTCCGTTTCGAGCCTTCGATTCTAGCCCGGAGAGGTTAAAGGTCATTGAAGCGATGGGAGGCGAAATCTGTTACGGCGATATCACGAGCTACGAGAAAGTGCGCGACGCGGTCAAAGGCGTACGTACCGTTATTCACCTTGTTGCGGCTCATGAGCACATGCCCCTCGACGTTCACGAGCGGATTACGCTCGGAGGGGTTCGCAATATGCTGCGTGCGTGCGCGGAGCAAAGGGTAAAGCGTTTGTTATTCGTGAGTTCGATCAAGGCAGGGCGTGACTATCGCGGTTTTTATAGCACAACCAAGCGGAAGGCCGAGGGGATTCTCAGGCAAGCCGATCTGAATCTCACGATTTTCCGGCCGGCTCTGCTCTACGGTCCTGGTGAGGTACGGCTGCGCAAGATCGGGGAAATCATTCGGGTCATGTCATAAACTTCCTATAAAAAGAAAGATGGTGTAACCTCCTGAAAACCACAATTCCCAGAGGGGCATTGGGCGATGCCCCGGACAAGGAGGCTACACCATGGCCACGAGAGTACCACCGAGTAAGCCGATGGAGCAAGCGCTGTACACGGACCTATTCACGAGCGGCGATCCCCTGGGGGAAGCGGCCCCTCGGGGCGCGCAACTGATCCTGCAGAAGGCCCTCGAGGCGGAGACGGAGCAGTTCCTCGGCCGCGGCTGGTACGAGCGGGCGAATGACGGCGCCACGACCGGACACCGCAATGGCTACGAGCGGAAGAACGTGCATTGTGGTGAGGGCACGATCGCGCTGGCCGTGCCGCAACTGCGCGACACCATGGAGCCGTTCGAGTCGGTCGGGCTCACGGCGATCGGCAAGCGCTCCGCGCGGCTGCTCGAGATGATCCCGATGCTCTATGTCAAGGGAATGAGCCAACGGGACATTGAAGGGGCACCAATTGAGGCCTTGGGGGTCGAGGACACGGGCCGCAGCGTGATCAGCCAGGTGCGTCGAGGTCTGCGCGGCGAGTTCGAACGGTGGCAGAACCGGGACCTGAGTGAGTATCGGCTGATGTACCTGTTCCTCGACGGCATCTATCTGAGTCTGCGTCCCGAGGACACACGGAAGGTCGCGGTGCTGTGCGCGTACGGGATGCTCTGGGACGGCAGGAAGGTGCTGCTGCATCTCGCAATCGGCGATAAGGAGAGCACCGTCTGCTGGGAGGCGTTCTTGGAGGACATGAAAGCCCGGGGGCTCACCGATCCGCTGCTGGCGATTGTTGATGGCAACGCCGGTGTGCGCAAGGCTCTCCGACACAAGCTCCCTCGCACCCTGGTGCAGCGCTGTCAAGTGCATCGGATGCGCAACGTCCTGACCAAGCTCCACGAGGTCGCGCGTCCGTTGCTCAAGAAGCTCATCCTCAAGGCATTCACCGCGGGATCGTATCCGCAAGGGCTCGCCCTCGGTCGCGCCATCATCGCCGAGCATCGGGAGGCGTTCCCCGAGGCGATGAAGTATCTCGAGCGGGATCTGGAGGAATGTCTGACCGTGCTCAAGTTCCCCTTTGCGCATCGGGTGAAGATCCGCACCACGAATCTCTTGGAGCGGCTATTCGGCGAAGGCAAGCGCCGGACCAAAATCATCCCGCGCTTTACCTCGGAGTCTAGCGGACTGACGCTGCTGTTCGCGGTCCTCGTCGATGCCTCCGAGGGCTGGCGCGGGGTGCGGATGCCGGCGTACATCCGAGCGCGCCTGGAGCAGCTCGCCGGCAACCCCGAGAGCGAGTGGGAGGACCCGGATCTGATGAAGCTGGCTGCCTGACATCATGAGACGCGGAGGTTATCCCTCTGACTTTTTACAGGACAAAAAAGACTTGACCCGTTCATGGCGAGGGTGACGAGGGGCGGCTCAATCCCGGCGTGGCGGCTGCCGGTCACGCGCAGAGCCAGGGTGGTGCCCGTGTAGAACTCGAGGCGCGACTCCATTGGATGGAGCACAGGGGGGGACATGGATATCGTGTTCTCATGGCTCCACCTGCACGATTAGCTTCAGCACATCGTCGCCTTTATCGTAGAACCAGGTGACATTTTCTTGGACCATTCCTATCCGAACGTCGTACGTTCCAGGCGGTAACTCCTTCCCGTCGTAACCGATCGGACGCAGCGCTACGTCGATTTCGGCTTGGTCCCCATGGAGCATGGTGTAGGGAAGTTCCTGGCGCTGTTCGCCGACACGCTTGTCCGCCTGGCTGTCCATAAACCAAATGATGCCAAGGCGGACGCACCCTGCGTCACGCCCCAGATCAACAAATGTCGGCCACGGAGCAGCACCACGGTTTCGAACAGTTACCCTTAAGGGAAGCTGCTGTCCAAGAGTGATGCTGAGAGGTTCCCTTTTCTCCGTAAGGACTATGTTTGAACGATAGTCCTCATTAGATAGTGGCACACCCAGCAGGGGCTGATCGCTTTGCAGCAATGCAATTCGCTGAACCAAGATGCCCAATTGGCGTGGATCTTCGGTGTCCATGACTTCTCTCGGAACAAAGGTACCACTGAGGAGTTCGATGGTCACTAGTTTGTCCAGCGGCACAGAGGCGAGAGTAAATGTTCTAGACCACGCTCCACCAGGAACGTTTTCGTCAAAAAGCTTATAGGCATTAACCAAGACTTTGAGCCTGGTTCCCATGGGTCCCGTCGACGCGAGATCAACCCGAAGCGCCTTGGGAGCCGGCTGCCCATCCACAGGCACAGCTAACCGTGCCGCCCCGTTGGTCCAACGAAACGGCCTGCCGGCAAGCCACTCCTGTCCATAAAAGCCAGATTCTTCGACGCCCCATACCATTGCCGCGCCGAGATTTAACTGTCGGTATTCCAACTCCTTGGGGACTCCTATGATCTTGTATAAGGTGATCATCTTCTGTTCGCTCAGGATCTTCTTGGGAAGGGGACTGACTGTTCTCTCAGGATAGGAACGAGAGAGAGTGAACTTTGCCACTGTCATATATTGAAGCCCGGCAAGTGGCAATTCACCTTCATAGAGCAAGTATACTGGTTTGTTTTCACCTATCCGTCTGGTAATCCACCGGTTGAAGGCGTCCTTACCTTTATCATCGTCTAGGTTTATGTGTACTACTTGACGGTCAAAGGCGATGTAAAGGGGTGCCACCCAGGTGGGCGATCCGTGTGCAAGGAGTAGATTGTCTCGCGGTAATTTTTCAGCCATCTGGTCGAGTTGAGCGAAATAGCCCTTGTTCTCGGAGAAAACAAGTATTAAGCCTGTGGCCTCTATGGTGAAGACCAGAAGAAACGCAAGAAGGCATGACGCGACAATTGCCGACCAACCTCTTGGGAGACAGCTCAGGATCCACTTTGCTCCAATGGCGGCAAACAGAACAAATCCTGGAATAACTACCGGAATAAATCGGCGGATAGCCCAAAAGTGATCGGCTCTTATAAAGGGATTCCACAAATATAAGATAGAAAACCCACCATAGACCACGAGGATGGCTGTCAGATGGTTCTCTCTGGCATTCCGCACTAGGGTCCAGAATGTCACAAACCAACCCAAGATCCCCATCCATATCACAGGAGCCGACAGGTATTGCCCAAGCTTCACTAGATAGCCTGCTTTGAGCTTCCCTGGATCGCCTAACCACATAGTGCGAAATGGAATTATTGAATAGAGAAAGGTGTCCGATCTCACCCAATAGGCATAACCTGACAGAGCAAATAGACCCAAGCCGACTAGGATCACAGCCCTCTTGCTTGTCAAAGAGGGGCGTGCGAGCCAAAGAAACCTTGGAGTCGCCGCCAGCAAAACAACTAATGATCCGATAGTGCCAAGTCCAATCTTCTTTAGGCTTGGAGAAAGGTCGTGGAAATAAGGCGCGCTAAACAGTGCGTAATACCCTAGAGCTAGAATGAAGATGGGCGCTGCACCTTGGTAGAGGGCAGTCCAAACGCCGATGGATCCCCTTCCCCTCGTCCCTTTTACGATTCGTGCCAGGAGGTGCGAGAGAAACAATAGTGAGACCGCGAAGAAACTATCGACTCTCGTCATCGCAGAGAATCCGATAAATATTCCGGCCCATCGCGCCAACCACTGGTCATCTTGCTTCAGAGCTTGTAACAGCAATAAGAGGCCGGAGGAGATAAAGAGTTGCGCAAGAACCTCGCTCAGAGTTGTCCGAGCTATCCATAATTCGCTTGGGTTAAGTCCTAAAAAAAGGGTTGCGACTAAAGCATAAGGCTCGGGGACAACAGACCGACATATTCCATAGAATACGCTCAGGGACAGGATCGCAAATATCGCGTTTAGGCTGAATAGCCCGTAGCGCCCAAGGGTCGAGAATGCTTGAGCCAGCCAGATTGGAAGTAGATGGCCGAACTGCACCGTTATGGTAGGAGAAGTCAGATAGAATCCGGGAAAGTAACTGCTTGTAAGTCCGGCAACCACTTGATAAGTTGGTGTAGCTTCCTTAAACAAGTCACTAAGCTCATTTGGGAAGGGATATGGCACATCTAATCTGCCATGATGCGCAATGTATATGGCATGGTTCGCATAAACCCCATTATCCCTTTCTACCAAGATGCTTTCCGTTGGGAAGGCGCAGTAAAGACCAGCGGCCAAAACCAGCCCGCACAACAACATAAATTCATACGCGGACAATCTTATCTTCGAGCGTGCTAGGTTGTTACGCTGTCTAAGTAGCCCTATAAGTACGAAGACAGTAACGACCCAACCGAACAGCCCAAGGTAAGATCCGCTGTATACCCCGGCAATAGCTGCCGTCAGCATCAATACCGACCACGCCGCGATTCCAGCAACAGTCATCAAAGCGAGGGATGTTACCGCAGGAAAACGACCCCAGAAGCCAGGGGGAAAGCAAAGCGCAAATAGCCAGTATCCGGTCAAGGGGAGAGCAGGCCAGATGCCGAATGCGGCGATCATTCGGAGCATGGTGAGTTCAGCCCCCTATCGGCATTGGCGGCAGGGAACAGGTAAATAACGTTTGGAGGTGAAGCCGGTCAAGGTATGGTTACCACTCGTCCATTGCTAAGGTGCCGAAATTTATTCTGATGTATCCTGATGTTCCACGCAAGACTACTCAGATTCAAGCTATTGCCGAGAACGCTTACTGTGTGGTAAGTTTTTCTAAGAAAAGACCATACCCTTCATATTCGAAAATCTGCTCAATCGAGATGATATATCTTGCCGGCAACTTGAGGCAAGGCCAAATAGCCTATGCCAGCTCAATGCGGGTGCCTTTCAGACCATCGGATCACGGTCAGCACTGACGGGAGTCGCGCTCCAGGCGAATGTCCAAGCCCCCGCCACCCCCGGCAATTTTTACACTCTCAAGTGAGACATTGTCCAGCACTGGGTCACCTGGTTCTCCTAACAGGGGATCCCGACGGGGGACGTGACCGTCACCCCGCAGTAACGAGTGTGCGATTAGGGTCGTCTCAGATGTGGATTCTCCTCTGAAGAATCCAAATGAACAAAGGTTCGTTCGATCGGGCGGTTCGGCTCTACGGAGTTTGACAGCGGAGATATGGCATTATTAATGCGTCGTCGACTCGTATATAGCGGCTTTGCTGTGTGTTGGGCGATGATTGCGGGGTTGGGCACTTGGAAGCTTTCTGCTGGA
The DNA here is from genome assembly GCA_002634395.1 of Candidatus Methylomirabilis sp. Taxonomy (GTDB): domain Bacteria; phylum Methylomirabilota; class Methylomirabilia; order Methylomirabilales; family Methylomirabilaceae; genus Methylomirabilis; species Methylomirabilis tolerans. The sequence continues at coordinate 2,120 of NSJM01000009.1, read as the reverse complement.
ACTGCCTCTACGCTCCAGGAGATCCCTGGAACGTCCGCGGAGACGGGGAGTGGGACGGCAGGCGAACCGAAACAAATTCGAATTCCACCAGCGCCAGAGGAGCCGAAACAGATGGCACCTGATGAGCGCCAGCGCTTAGAACAAGGTATAGAGGGAACCCACCTGCCTGGACCGAAGTCATCGAAGGGACCCGCCTCCCAATCGGGACCAGACCGTTTCCCTCCGACCTCCTCGCCGAGCATACGCGATCTGGACAGAGGGGGAAGCGAAGGGAAATGACGGAGCAAATGATGAGACGGAGCAGGGTCATCTTACGATTACGGTTTCCCCTGTTGGCGCTCTTCTTGATTTTGTCTGGCCCCGTGCAAGTGTGTTCAGCCGCTGAGGGGCCGCTTCTTCAAGCAACGCACCCCTTCCAGGAAGCGGTGGCCGAGTCGGTCGTTATCGACAAACCGTCACGTGCACAAGGCGACCTTTTGCCGCAGCCGCCCCAGCTTTCTCCAGAAGAACAGCAGCGCCTGGAGCAGGCCGTCGAGCGAACTCACCTCCCAGGGCCGAGACCTTCTCCTTCCAGAGATGCTGCCGCCATATTTGATGCCGTTGGTCCGTCAGTTCCTGCCACGGGAGAGGCCGCATCACCTGTTGAAAAGGCGATGGGTGCTGCTCCGTTGGCCCCAGGCACTTTCACCTTTTTGCAGAATGTCGATCTCGGGGCCGGTGCACCAAGTGGCTATACCTCTGTGGTCGGCGAACCCAGCGTAGGGAACAACGGCACAGCGGTCTTCCAGACAGGCAACTGGTACGCCGCTTTGTCCACCGACGCCGGGCAGACCTTCAGCTTCGTGAATCCGTTTACGACTTTTCCCTCCGTAAATGGGGGCTTCTGCTGTGACCAGTCGGTTCTGTACGACCAGAGCCGCGATCTGCTCTTCTGGCTCATGTTGTATCTCCCCGATGACAACACCAACACCCTCCGGCTGGCCATCGCCAAGGGTCAGAGCGCCCTCAGTAGCGGGAGTTGGTACTACTACGATCTCACTCCTCAGATGGTGGGTCTGCCAACGGGCCGGTGGTTCGACTACCCTCATCTCACGCTCAGCAACAACTATCTTTACGTAACTGCCAACGTCTTCACGATCAGCCAACCCTATAGCTGGACAAACACCGTCATCATGCGCCTACCCCTTGATACCCTGTCGGCCCACACGGCCCTGACCATCGATTACTATGTGACCAACGATCACTTTAACTTCACCGCTACACAGGGGGCGACGACCAGGATCTACTGGGGCTCTCAGAGTCTGACGAGCTGGCAGATTCGGCTCTACCAGTGGGATGAGGGATCCCCGACCGTATCCTGGACCGATGTGACGATCTCGCCCTATCCCTCATCGACTCCCTCGTGCCCCGGCCCGGACGGGAGGGATTGGTGTGGCCGTTCGGACGATCGAATCTTAGGGGCGTGGGTAGCCAACGGAATCATCGGCTTTATGTGGAATGCCTCCCAGGGGAGCGGCTACCCTTATCCGCATGTCCGGGTGGCACGTATTAATGAGAGCACGAAAGCGGTGATCGACCAACCCGTCCTCTGGAGCTCTCAGGTGGCTTGGATGTACCCTGCGGTCGGCGTTAACGGCCGTGGTCACATCGCTGGCCCGGTCTTTTCAGGAGGTGGGACCTCCTATCCGACCCTGAATGTGTTTATCTGGGATGACCTCTCACCCGATCCTGTCACCTCGGGATGGGAAACCTATGGTGTGGTCACCAGCACAAACGGGCCGACTTCAAACAAGTGGGGCGACTATCTGGCGGCGCGTCCGCAGTCCCCCAATAGTAACACCTGGATCGGGACCGGCTACTCGCTTCAAGGGGGTGGCGCGAACTCCAACGCCCGACCCAGGTTCATGTGGTTCGGTCGCGAACGTGACAACTCGAGCCCCCCCTACGGCGCCACCTACCAGGCGGCAGGCTTCACCATCGGGGCGAGCGGCGTCACGACCGTCCCCGTTACCGTGACCAACACCGGCTCGCTCACCTGGGGGGCGAACAGCGTCTTCCGCCTCTCCTACCACTGGTACCAGGGGAACACGCTCATCGACTTCAACGGCCAGCGGACCAAT
>NSJM01000105.1 GCA_002634395.1 Candidatus Methylomirabilis sp. | reverse complement strand
TAAGGTAGGATGGAAAAACTGGACACCAAAGTCGTATAAAATACCGTGACGGAGGTGTCAGAATGAAGGGGATTCCACAGGGAAGGTACACGAAGGAGTTTCGAGAGGAAGCGGTAAAACTGGTCACGGAAGGGAACATGACGATACCGGCAGCAGCCCGGAGGTTGTCATTACCACCGTCAACGTTGGGGAACTGGCTGCGAGCGAGTAAATCAGGCAAGCTATCTGAGATAGGCAAGAGCCAAAGGCCGCTGACGGAGATCGAGATGGAGTTGGCCAGGACAAAGCGGGAACTGGTTGAAGTCAAGATGGAGCGGGACATCTTAAAAAAGGCCGCCGCGTACTTTGCGAAAGAGTCGCTGCCCGGTACGCGGTGATGCAAGCGATGCGACGACACTATCCGGTATCGCTGATGAGCCGGGTATTGGAGGTATCGGCAAGTGGATATTACGCGTGGCGTGAGCGGCCCCCCTCTGATCGGACGCAGGAGAATGCGCGTCTGGAGGTGGAGATCACGGCAGCGCATACGCGTACACGCCAGACCTACGGTCCTGAACGCTTACAGCGCGAGTTGGCAGAACACGGCGTCCATGCCGGCGTGTGCCGAATCAAACGCCTCCGCAAAAAGCTTGGGATACGCTGTAAACAAACGAAGAAATTCACAGTGACGACCGATTCACGGCATACCCTCCCGGTAGCCGAGAATTTGCTGGATCAGCAATTTGAGGCAGTAACACCCAATCACGTGTGGGTGAGCGATATTACCTATATCCCGACCGATGAAGGATGGCTCTATCTTGCGGGTCACAAGGATCTTTTCACCGGTGAAATCGTGGGCTATGCGATGGGAGAGCGGATCACGAAGAACCTGGTTAGCCAGTCTTTGTGCCGAGCCGTCACCTCAAAGCGACCGCAAAGGGGGTTGATTCACCACTCGGACCGGGGAAGCCAGTATTGTGCTTATGAGTACCAGGCGTTGCTCGGACAGTTTGAAATGCAAGCGTCGATGAGCAGAAAAGGCAACTGTTACGATAACGCACCGATGGAGAGTTTCTGGGGAACACTCAAGCAGGAACTGATCCATCATCGTCGCTACAGAACCAGGCAGGAAGCGAGTCAGGATATCACGGAATACATCGAGGTTTTCTACAACCGGCAGCGCCGACAGGCAAGACTCGGGTTTCTCTCTCCTGCGGTTTATGCACAACAATACTACGCCGAACAGCTTGTAGCATGAATGATTTGGTGTCCACTATTGACATCCGACCTCATTCGTGTGAGTACCGCCCTGCGCGGTTACCCCGTGGCGTTGCGGCCTACTCCCGTCGATGGGCGTTGGGCCGTCTATTTTTGTCATCATCGCGTCACCGAGATCGATCTCCGTTACCCCAAGGACTAATCCTAATGTGTCACCCATGTCCCCGAACACCTGTTACCCTTGACTCGGGTCTATACAGATCCGAACAGCAGGGGACGCGACCGGTCATCGTGGTCTCGCACGATGTCTTTAATCAGACCCCAGGGTGGCGGCCGGTCATTGTGGTCCCCGTGTCCGCATCCGCGTCACAGGCCCAACGTGGGCCGACCGCCGTGCCGCTCCCGGCTGGCGCGGGGGGTCTGAAGACGGATCGTGTCGCCCTGTGCCACCACGTGACGACGCTGGATCGAAGCGAGTTGACCTTGCTCGCTGGAGTCCTTCCGGCTGAACTCCTCACCTTAGTCGGTGACGGCGTGAGCATCGCACAGGATCTGGCGTAGCTGTTTCCAGACCGGCGCGCAATCACATAACGGCGAGCGTCAGGCGCGCTGTCAAGCGTCTCCTGCAGGCTCCGGTTCGCCCTCAGATCTGAATCCTTCGTGGAAAGTGACAGTGCCCCGCGGAATCTTTCCGTCAAAAGACAGTGCGAGAAAGACTTCCGGCGGGACTCCCTCATGAGCAAGTTCCGGGATATTATCGAACAGGAACTGTTTGTAGTACTCCGGATGCCCCACGAGACAACAGCCACCAGCCTGCATGCCCTTCAGTCGTAACAATCCTTCATGAATTAGGGCCTTGCCAATGCCCTGACGCTGGTATGCCGGCAACACCGAAACAGGTCCAAGGCCGTACCAGTTCCGAGTGCCGTCCGACATGGTCACGGGAGAGAAGGCAATATGCCCGATCACACGGCCATCCTCTTCTGCGACGAGCGACATCGTGAGGGCCTTGGCGGCGCGTAGCGCCGCGATGATGAACTGCTCCGTGTGATTGCTGATCTCCAGGGTCTTGAACGCGGCAACGGTCACCTCGGTGATCGCGGTCGCATCGGCATCGGTTTCGCTTCTGATGACAATCTTCGGATTCATGCACGTCCACTTAGTACCGTAGCACTGCTTAGCGCCTAGCATGGGGCATCGCGTCTGTCTCGGCGCGTACGTGTCATGGTCAAAAAGGCATCGCTGAGCCTCTGGGCCACGGCGATGCTGCGATGTTCTATCGTCAACTCAACGAGTTGCGCCGGTCCGACCCGGCTCTGGGATTCGCGAACTCCTCCCATAGGTCCACCCAGACTCTCATCGCCTCGGCGAGTCGAACGAAATATTGATCCAAGGCAGCAAGGCCCACTTCCACCTGTCGTGCCAGCTCAATGTAACACTGGGAGGCGGTCGTATGGCGGGCATCGAAGGTTACACTGTCGAAGAACGCATGCAGTTCTGTTGCCCAGCGTATTCCATTCTCCTCCCGCGTGAGGTTCAACCTCCAGTCGCTTGCCTTCTGGTGGACGACGTAGGGGCGGCCCGTCTTGATGCCATACCCGAGATGGTCGCAGACGACTTTTGAGCACCAGCCCGCCCAAAGATCGTCGTATCTCCCCCACGGCTGCCCAGCGCCCATCAGCCCGAAATACATCGCCGGCCCCACGAGTGCGCGGTCAAAGGCGACGTTCATTCCACACATTGAATACTGGGCGCCTCGCGGGACCGTCTGTACAACAGGGACCTCGTCGCGGATTCGGAAGTCTGGTCGGTCGCGCTGGGTGATCGCGTCGAGATCGGGGTATTCCAGCCATAGGCCGTGCGAAATGGCGGTGGGCTTGCCGCGCCTTAGTGAATGGGGATAGCCGCGTACGAACTCGATGTCGTAAAGTGTATTGAAGTAGTCCGGATGCGATGGCGACCGCAGGTTGGCCAGGTGGTCGCGAACCGGATTGGCCCTTCGATCCACTCGGTGGAGCGGCGGCGTGCAATCGTCGTCGAATGTATAAATGTACCTGGCAGTGGCCACGAGAAAACCGAAACAGCGGCAACCGGAGTCGAACGACGAGATCACCCAGCTTCGCCCCCCGAGCAGGTGCTCGATATCCGGACGCCTCCACACTGTGACGTCCAGACCAGCCGGGATGTCCAGCTTCGCGCTTGGATCACCATCCTGGATGACGATGACGTGTACGCCGTCGAGTACTTCACGCCAGTGCTCAAGGTTACGCAACGAGCGGATGGACGGGATTACCACCTCGACGTCCGTGTCTTTCTTGTCCACCTAGCGCACCTGGCTCAAGCGCTGATAGAGATCGTGGCGGTATGCATTGAAGCCCTCCTGCCGGTGAGTGGCGATCTCGGAATCACGGCTCGTGGCGCACTCGAATACTTCACGCACATCCTTCAAGAGGGGCCGCTTCGTTCCCGCAAAACTGAGGATCACGTCCTCCGAGCTGTGGACTGCCTCGTTTTGTACGCCGATGGCACGCAATAAGTCGAAATAGTTCTTGAGGTGATTCCTCGTGAACACGTAGATCTGCAGGATCACGTCGACGGTCCGCGTCTGATCTCGCAAAGTCCAGATGTTGCGCCTTAGCCACCGGAGGGTGCCCGTCTTAGAATCGTAGATCTGTCCCGCGCTTCCGACCGGTGATTCCGGGTTGTTCAGAAGCGCAATAAACAATTTCTTGAGCTGCCGGGGGCTGGGAAACACGTCGTCGTCGATGCAGATATAGTAGTCGCTGGGGTAGTTGCGCGCCACGTCGTACCGATACGAGGGCCAACGCTGTCGCTCCTGCTGAACCAATTCAAGCCTGGTATCGCGCATCGGAAGGTACGGGCCAAGGTCCACGTCAGGGTTGTTGTTGCAGACGACTATGCGATCAACGAATCCGCAAAGCAGTGTACTACGGACGATTACAGGGATGTTGTTCATTCGCTTGTAGCTGAGGATGACCACCGTCGCCTTAGCGGGCGCGTCGACCGTTACCCGGTATCCCAGTTTGGAAAGTGTGACCAACACTACTTGCCGAGCGGGTAAGAAATACCTGCGCAATAATTTTCTAGCAGACCCATCAGCGCGCTTGCGGACGTGGTCAAGCATCGACCTGGCTTCTCCTTGGACCAGGCGAAGAGCACGGCCCGTTCCGTGCGCGAAAAGGCGCCGAAGAGGTCCTACGAAGGTCGGGTCGATCCGCTCCCAGGCGCTCAGATCGAGGCGTCGACCGGCTTGACGATATGTCTCATACCACTTTTTGCCGGCCCAAGTGGCGGGATTCCTACCCAGGCGAATTCCGTGCACCCGGATGCCGTCAGCGAAGTAGTGGATGACCCCCGCTTCGGCCAAGTTGGTGCGCCGGAAGAATTCGTCGGCCGGGCAATTCCATTTCTCATCGGCAAGGAAGTGCCGGTGTTTCGATATGAGCGCAACAACCAACATCTCGTCCAGCAGCGTGATCCGAGCGGGTCGACCCCGCTCCATCCGTTCCGACCAGTCGGACAGAAAGGCCTCGCCACGGGGCACCGATATCCCCATTACGCCCACGTTGACGTCGATCCGCTCCTCCTGGAGACGGCGTACCGCCTCCGTGTAGGTGTCGGCGTCGATGAGCTCGCGCACTCCTTCGAGAAGAGCTATGCGATTTGCCCAACCGGGGCGGCTCGAGGATCCGTCTACGCCGTAAGGAGCGGGGAAGAAACGAGTCACGAGGACCCCTTCGCGTTCCAGTGGATCCCACAGATCGTCGATGGACTTGAAGAACAAGAGATCGCTATCAAAGACAAGCGTTGTTGTGTAGGGGCTTTCGTGGAATAGGCGGTGTCGGTCGAACGACCTGCTGACAGCATCGAGAAAGACTACGTCGCAGTCGAGCTGCTCCAACTGGTCTCGCAGGCGAGCGGTGACGAGGCTGTCTCTGGTGAGCACTGCCGTAATTGGGCCGTCATAGACCCGGCGCAGCGAAAATATCGACACCAGAAGGCGAAGCGCGTAGGCGCCGCCGAAGTTAAAGAACAAGCAACCGCGGTCGCTACCAGATCCGGATTTGTTCTTGGAAGAACTTGCAGGAGGAGCCTCGCCTGTCAGGCTGTGTGACTCGCACGCTGTGCTGGAACGCATAACGACACCTCTGTTACATCGGGATCCATGCCAACGTCAAGAATAAAATGCACTTGTGCATGGGATACCTGTGTGATAGAGGTGCGGAAGCAGCCCGGCGGTGTCGCATCCAAATCTGCTGGTGCTGACTCGGCAGCGTCACAGACCTCGCAGCCCGGTGCGCGCGGCCGGTCCGTTCGCCCGCGCTGCGCTCCGGCCCGGACAATGTCGCTTCCAGTGTCCGATACTGTTCGCCAGATGTGGAACTAGAAGCGCCCTTGAATGTCGTTCGTGTTGGCGGATACGGGGACGAAGGTCAGGGGCCGGATGGTGATGTGGGCGTAGATTTCATCCCGGCCCCAGTCTTCATTCAGCCGGTCCGTTCCGACCAGGAAGCTGTGAGTGACATCCTGGGTGGCCAGTCCGTTGACGGAATAGCCGACGCTCTCCCCGCACAGATAGTCGTCGCGGCAGGGATCTTTGCCGTACAGGGTGACGTTCAGTTCGAATCCTGTATCGGCGACCCGCTCGGATTCGGTCCAGTGAATGGTGAACGTGACGATCAGCCGGCTTACGCCGATGTGGATCTCGCCGTCATACGTCAGTCTTGCATTCTCAATCCTGGTCATTGTGATCCTCCGCAATACTCGAAGCGATTAGCTGTCGCAGTCTCAGGGTGAAGTGAACAACTACCGCCTTCCAGGCGGTAGTTGTTCACTTGGGGACGCCGGAACAATGATGTCGATTCCGGGGTTCCAGCGTCGAACGAAGTCACACGCCGCCTGGGCAATGACCGTGATAGCCGATTGATCGCCCCGGTACTTGAGCTTGTAAAGCAATTCTCCGAGCTCCGTGCGAGTGCTCTCGAACTGGGGATGTCCGTACTCGTTGTACCCGATGAACTCGCTACTGCTGACATGGCGATCCAGAACGCGGCCGTCATCCCATGTCCCATTCAACAGTCTCGGATTCAGTTGCATCTCGTCCGCTGCCGCGCGGCCTAACGTTCGCCATAACCGGCGTGCAAAAGCAGAGCGAAGCGGCGCTTTTGCACGTCCGAGTTGATGGCGTTGTTATGTGCCATCTTTTTTCTCGCAGTTGATCTTTCCTACAAACGCCTTCTCGCGATCACTGTCGATGGTCTTTTTACTAAATTTCAGCTCCTGCCTTACCGCATTTCTTAAATCAACTATCGAATCTGGCGACGGGTTATCAAACATTATTTTCTTTAGAGCGTTTATTACGTCCGGTCCATCGCACGTGCACGCAAGCTCGTTAAAACAAGACCTCGCATTTTCGATGTTCTCGTATTGAGGAGAAATATCGCCTTTCTTTACGTGTTGGTACTCATAGTTGCTGAGTACTGCATTCGCCAAATTTAACGCCTTCAAGCAAGCATCCTTTTTTATTTGCCACCTTTCCCAGTTTCGCTTGCTCCTCTCGTTAAGCAACCATGCGCCGATTGCCGTAAATGCTGGGGCAGCTATTTTCCAGAATTCCACAGAACTCAGAATTGAGGTCAATGTTTCACACATGGTTTGTCTTCATGGCACATAACTACGATTAGACTGATCTGTATAGCACCGGCCCCACAAACGCTCACGATATGCGGGATTGTCTTGCCGTTTTGAGGACTTGTCAACCGAATTTCAGCAGGCTCTGTAGCGGCAAAGGCCGACCTGCCGGTCGGCCTAATCCCAATATGGCCGACCAATGCTACGGTCCTGCGGGTGCGTCCAACGGGTTGCGAACCCCTCTGCCGCCGCGGTTCAACACATGGGTGTAGATCATGGTCGTGCTGACATCCCGGTGACCCAGCAGCTCGTAAATCGGCCAGATATCATGGGCGTGAAGACCATTTTTCAATGGGCTGAAGTTCCCCCTCACCCGCACCCTTGCATCTTCAATTGTGAATGTTCACTGTGCCTTCCCAGGCTGCCCTGACGAAGAAGGGATTGAGCCTTGGTGAGGGGTGGGGAGTGCGGAGTGGGTGGCAAAGCAACGGGAAGAAACTGAGTGAGCTTATGGATGCTCTGTCTACCCGCCTGAGACGCTCGACCACCTACTAGCGCCGCCCTGACGAAGAAGGGATGGGCACCGAACCGCCGTGTTCGTGACACGTGACCGTGACCGGGGCTTCCACGATCACGAACACGATCACGGTTCTTTCACGGACACGATCACGATCGATGTGGTAAGATGCGTGGCGGGGAGTAGGGCGGGGAACGGGGTTCAATGCGAGAGAGGAAGGCCGGATCAATGGATCGTCTGGTAAGCGAGCAGCGCGATGCGATCATCGAGTTGGCGCGGCGGTTCGGCTGGCGCCTGGTGGTGCTGTTCGGCTCGGCCGCGACGGGGAGTGGCGGACGGGACCTGGATCTGGCGGTGATGCCGGGCACGGTGCCTGATCTGCTGGAACAGGGACGGTGGCTGGCGGCCCTCGAATCGGTCCTGGCGCCTCGTGCCGTGGATCTGCTCGTGCTGACGACGTCTGTCTCGCCGCTGATACGGTTCGAGGTGTTTCGCGCCGGTGTCTGCCTGTTCGAGGCGCAGGAGGGGCTGTTTGATCGGGAACAGGATCGCGCCTTTTTTCTGTATGCAGACACGGGCAAATTCCGTCGCGAGAGCCTGGAGGTGCTTCGTGGCTGAGTTGCGGCGCGAGATCATGGAGCGCAAGCTGTCGTTCCTCCGTCAGTTCCTGGCAGATCTTGATGTCTACGCCCGCCTCGATTCCGGGGGACGGCAACGCGAGCACTACGCCATCGAGAGGCTCCTGCAACTGTTGTGCGAATCGGCGGCAGACATCGGGCTGCAGTTTCTCAAGGCGAGGGGGTATGGGTTGGCCTCCAGCTATCGAGAGGTATTCGAGGCGCTGGCCCGGGAGGGCATCCTGTCGCGCGACCTCGCCCAAGGGCTGATAGAGGCATGCGCCATGCGCAATCTGCTGACCCACCTGTACGAGACTATCGATCCGACTCGGGTGGCGGCCGCTATCGAGCCGGCCCTTGACCTGTACCGGCGGTATCTTCGCTGGGCACTGGCAGAGATCGAAAAACCGGCCTGAGCGTTCCGTCCCGTCTGGTCTT
>NSJM01000104.1 GCA_002634395.1 Candidatus Methylomirabilis sp. | reverse complement strand
GCGTTTGACCTCGTCGCCGTAGCCGGCGAAGTTGCCCTGCCGAAGCAGGTCCTGTGCCCGCGTATAATGGTCGTAGGCGCGAGCGGCCAGCGCCTTGAGTGAGCTGTCCACCTGCGGGAGTGCGGCTGCGCCGGAGGGAAGACTTGCCGTGACAGGGCCCCTCGCCGCCCCGCCAAAGACTCTGGCCAGGGCGCCGTCGAGTGTTTCTTCCATGGCGATCGAGTTCCCATGCGCGACGATGATCCGCTTCAACTCCGGCAGCGATCCCTTCTCAGCCGCCAGGTAGAGCGGCTGAACGTAGAGCAGCGACCGCTCGATCGGAATGGCCAGCATGCTGCCTCGGATCACGGTGGAGCCGCGCTGGCTCCAGAGCGAAAGCTGCTGCGAGATAAAGGAATCCTGTTCGATACGGGCGTTGATCTGTCGCGGACCGTAGACCATCTTCGCCTTGGGGAAGTTGAAGGCGGTCAGCTTCCCGTAGTTCGGCGGGTCGCTGCGGGCCGCGAGCCAGGCAATCATGTTGTCTTTCTTATTCGGCGTGAACGGCAAGAGGAGGATGAACTCTTCCTTCGTCTCGTCCGGAAGCCGCATGATGGTATGGTACGGCTCCATCTCGGCGGGAATACTCCAGAGATCTTCTTTGTTGTAAAAGACCTGAGGGTCCTGCATGTGGTAGGTGCTATAGAGTCTGGCCTGGATGTTGAACATCCCTTGAGGATAGCGAAGATGGCTCTTCAGGTCGTCCGGCATCGCCTCGAGCGGTTGAAACAGTCCAGGGAATGCCCGGTCGTAGGCCTTGATCACAGGATCTGTCTGATCGGCGATGTAGAAGCTGAGGCTCCCGTTGTAGGCGTCTACCACCACCTTGACCGAGTTGCGAATATAGTTGCCCACGCCGCGGATCGGTTCGGAGTACGGGTACATATCAGAGATGGTGTAGGCGTCGATGATCCAGAACAGGCGGCCGTCCTTGGCGATGACCATATACGCGTCCCGATCGAAGCTTAAAAAGGGCGCCGCCTTCTGGACTCGCTCGGAGATCTGTCGGTGATACATGATCCTGCTGTCCATCGTCAGGTCTTGTGAGAGGAGGATCTTGAGCGTCCCGAAGCGGCTGGCGAACAGCAGTTTTCGTCCGAGCGTCGTGAGCGGCACACCCCCGTCGCCGGTATACGTGCTATAGACGTTTTTATCGCCTGAGGGGTAATCCAACTCCTGGGCTTGCGTCTTAACGATGACGTAGTCGTTGGCGACCTCACTGTAGTAGATCTCCGGACGCGTGACCTTGATCGGCGTGGTGGAGACCGGCGGGATGTCCTTGATCAGGAACTCCGGTAGCCCCTCCGGAGTAACCCGGTTGACGGGTCCGAGGACGACCCCGTAGCCGTGGGTAAAGATCAGGTGTTCATTGATCCAACTTCGACCCGGCAGATGTTGCTGCGACATCTCTCTGGCCGAGATCATGACCTGCCGGTACTCGCCGTCGATCTGGTACCGGTCGTTGTCCACGTCCATAAACTTATAGTAGGTCCGGATCTCCTGGAGCTGGCCGTATGTCGTGAGCAACGGACGATGGTCCCAGAGACGGATATTTTTGATCGTCAGATCGTTGCGTCGCAGGTCTTCGCGGGTCAGGGTTTCCTCGGCCGGAAACTCTCGCTCATCGATCCGATCGAGTCCATAGGCCTGACGGGTGAAATGAATGTTGTGGGTGATGTAGGGGCTTTCGGCCACGATCTCATTCGGAACGACGCGGAAGCGCTGGATAAAACTCGGATAGAGACCCAGACCGATGAGGCTGGCAAGAACCAACATGCCGATACCGACCAGCACCAATCGCCAGCCGCGCTGGAAGATTTGGGCCAGGCAGAGGAGGGCGACAAAAATGGCCAGGATCGTCAGAAAATTGAGGGCCGGGAGGCTGGCGTTGATGTCGCTATAGCTGGCGCCGAAGACCATTCCGCTAGGGGAGTAGAGGAGCTGGTAGGTGTCGAGTCGGTAGCCAACGGCCTTAATCAGGAACAGTAATGCGCCGAGGACGAGCAGGTGTGTCCTCGCCAAGCGGGCAATGATCGGCCCGCGGGTCGTAAGCTGTATGCCCCGGAAGAGGAGGTACGTCATGGTGGTCAGCAGGAGGATCAGGATGACCGAGCTGAGCAGCCAACTGTACAGGAAGGAGAGGAAGGGCAGTTTGAAGACATAGAAGCCGACGTCCTGCCGAAAGATCGGGTCCTGAATATCGAAGGGTAAGGCGTTGGCAAAGCGGATGTAACGTTCCCATGCGGCGGCCGCCCGAAATGCCGAGAAGACGCCGAGTCCGAGAACGCCCGGGATCAAGAGTGGACGGAAGTACGGTTCGATCACCAGGCGGCTGGGGAGTCCGAACCGGTCCTCCACCTCGAGGAGCACATCGGTGGTGGTAAATCGACTGGCCAGGTACAGGTTCACGTAAACCAAGACCGCAAAGGTCAGGCCGAATGCGACCGCCAGCGTCAGTTGCGTCGTGAGCATCGTGACGAAAACCTTGGTGAGTTGCACCTCCTGAAACCAGAGCCAGTCGGAGTAGAGGGGGACGGTCTGACCGCCAACCGCAAGGACGACCAGTAACAGCAGTACGAGGGCGATCTGCCTGCCCTTTAGATCACCAGCGCTTCCATTGCGTTGCGCCATCGTTGCTCCCGTCTTCTACTGCTTCCTTTCGGAAGGCCATCTACACGAGTTGAAGGGTGCGCCCGGCCTCGGCTAGGGCTGCCAGTGCAGCATCCAGATCCGCCTTGCTGTGCGCGGCTGTCACAGTGAGCCGGATCCGTTCGGTCCCGCGCGGCACGGAGGGGTAGCGGATCCCCTGGGCAAAGACACCGCGGTCCAGAAGTTCCTGACAGAAGCGCATTGCGCGCTCAGGTTCACCCACCATCAGCGGGATGATCTGGGTTCCGCTTGGGCTGACCTCAAACCCGACCTCACGCAGGCCCGCCCTCATGTACCGGGTGTTGTCCCACAGTCGCTGCCGCCGCTGAGGCTCTTGATCCACGATGGTGAGCGCTTTGAGCACAGTTGCGGGCACTGCAGGCGGCAGCGCACAGGTGAAGATGAAAGGTCTGGCCCGATTGATCAGGTACTCGACGACGGTGCGGCTCCCGACGACATAGGCGCCAAAGCCGCCCAGCGCCTTGGCGAGGCTTCCGGTCTCGATATCGATCCGGCCCAGCACGCCCATCGCCTCGGCGGCGCCTCGCCCGGTCTCGCCCAGCACGCCGGTGCCGTGAGAATCATCGACCAACGTCATGCAATCGTAGCGTTCTGCCAGTCCGACGATTTCCCTCAAGGGCGCCACGTCCCCATCCATGCTGTAGAGACCATCGACGACGATAAGCCGTCGCCCGGTGGAGATCTCTTGTTTCAACAGGCGCTCCAGGGTGATAAGGTCGTTGTGCGGGAAGATTCTGACTTGGGCACGCGACAGTCGACAGCCGTCAACGATACTGGCATGATTCAGCGCATCGCTAAACACCACATCCTGTGAGCCCATCAGGGCGGAGATCACGCCCAGGTTGGCCTGATACCCGGTGCTGAACAGGAGGGCAGCCTCGGTCTGTTTGAAGCGGGCAAGCTGTTCCTCTAGTTGAGGATAGAGATCGTAGTTACCCGAGATCAGACGGGCTGAGGCTGCGGCGCAGCCGTACTGCAGGGCGGCCTGGCAGGCGGCCTGCGTGAGGAGCGGGTGGCAGGCCAAGCCAAGGTAGTCGTTCCCGGCGAGGTGGATCGCCTCTCTGCCGTCTACGCGAATCCGTGAGCCTTGGGGACTATCGACCCGTCTGAGCCATCGGTGCAGGCCATCAGCCTTCAGGCTGTCCAGTTCCCGCTGAAGCGACCGGACCGTATTGTTGCGCAGATGTGGAACGTCACAGGCCGATCGCATCTTCACATCCTCAGTGGAGAGCATTGTCTGGGGCATTATAGAGGATGCCACGGCTGATAGGCAACGGGAATCGGCGACAGGTGGCCTGCCCTACCGATCTCGGTAGGCGTGCGTAACGTACTCCTGGATCATCCTATGGGTATTGAAGAAAGAGGCATTGAGCGCGATCGTAAATCGCATCAACTCCGCCCAATGGTCCGGGTTGCCGTAGTAGAGAGGCAGGATCGTGTCCTCCAGCTTACCGTACAGCTCTTCTGCGTCTTTGTCATCACGCCTTTCGAATGTCCCGTTGTCCCGGGAACCGATTGCCCAGCCTGTTACCCCTTCCAGGGGCACTTCCAGCCACCAACCGTCGAGTACGCTGAGGCTCGGCACCCCGTTGTGGGCCGCCTTCATCCCGCTGGTGCCGGATGCTTCATGGGGTGGCTGTGGCGTATTGAGCCACAGGTCAGCACCTGAGGTGAGCAACAGACCCAGATCCAGATCATAGTTGGGTAGGTAGGCGATTTTGACCTCAGGCGCCAGTTCCTTCGCCCAATGGAATATTTTTTGAATCAGCGTCTTTCCCTCGTCATCCTTGGGATGCGCCTTCCCGGAAAAGATCACCTGCAACGGGCCGTGCTGAATCGAAATACGCCTGAGCCGCTCCGGATCGAAAAAAAGGAGATCCGGGCGCTTGTAGGCGGTCGCCCTCCTCGCGAAGCCTATGGTGAAGGCATGTTGATCGAAGGCCGCGTCTGTCCTTCTGTTGATCTCTTTGATCAGCAACTGCTTTGCCTCGTCATGGGCCTGCCGAATGGCGTTGAGGGGCATACCGAGAGCATATCGCAGGCAGAAGCTGTCCTCTCGCCAATCCGGGGTATATCGATCATACAAGATGCGAAATGCCGGAGCGGTCCATGTAGCGGAATGTACGCCGTTGGTGATGGAACCGATGGCGAGGTTCGGGAACAAGGTTCGTGACACCTCGCTATGTCGTTTGGTCACCCCGTTGACGTAATTGCTTAAATGGAGTCCGACACATGTCATGTGGAGTGAACCGGTACAGCACCCAAGGGGTTGTACCAGAGTGTGCAACGCCTTCCAGTGGTTCGCGTCCAGGATGCGTTGGGCCAAGTCGAGGGGAAACTGATCGTGGCCGGCGGGAATAGGCGTGTGAGTGGTAAAGACACAGAGGCGCTTCACCAGATCGACGGCATCCTCCTGTTGCTGCGGCGTTTGCTTGAGCGCCTCGGCCAATAGTTCCAAGGCCAACAGGGCGGCATGGCCTTCATTCATGTGGAACCTGAAGACCTGCGTGTACCCCATCGCCCGCAGCATGCGCACGCCGCCTACCCCGAGAATAACCTCCTGGCACAGGCGATACCGCTGATCACCGCCATACAGGTAGTCGGTCAGTGTACGGTCATAGGGATCGTTGCAGGGCAGATCCGTATCCAACAGGAACACCGGAACGATGGTGCCTGACGTCCCGGTGATCAGATATCGCCATGCGCGTATGGTAACCGGCCGTCCCTCGATCTCTACCTGGCACGTACTCTCCGTAAGGTGGAGGAGTTGGTCTACGGGCCACGTGGCCGGCTCCTCGTACTGGCGCCCCTCTTCATCGAGCCGTTGGGAAAAGTAGCCCTTCCGATGCAGGAGCGTGACACCGACCATGGACAGTCCCAAGTCGGCAGCGCTGCGCAGCATATCGCCAGCCAACACACCAAGCCCTCCGCTGTAGGTGGGCAGAGCGCTTTCGAGCGCGACCTCCATAGAGAAGTAGGCGATTGTTCGCGGCGTAGGTCTCTCAACCTCCATAGATCTGTTGTTCCTTTCCTCACCGTCCAAAGGCATCGTATAACATCTGTGTCGCCTCTCAACGCTATTCGCGTAACCTCACCGCGATATACATATCATATCTGCCGGTTTTTTGCAGCAACTAGATGTCCTTTCTGTCGCGCGAATCCAATGATAGACAGTGCAGCTTCCGAAGTGCGCTGTCGGTAGCCCTGAGGTTGTTTGACTCCTTGTCGGGCTCACGATATGATGAAGTCATGGTGCGATGTTTCGAAGAAGTTGTGACGGATCTACTGGAGAAGAGGCGGCCGGAAGGGGAGGTAGAGTTGCCGTTGAAGGGGAAGGAGGACTACCATGCCGGAGATGAAGGTAGGTTACATCAACGAGTATTTCGCCAAGGTGGGAGTAGCCGGAATCGAGATCACCGAAGGCTTTTTAGTGGTGGGCGACACCATCCATATTAAGGGCCACACGACTGAGTTCACCCAGCGGGTGGACTCGATCCAACTTGAACACCAGACTCTCCAGCGAGCGGAGACGGGCCAGGTGATCGGGGTCAAGGTGCGCGAACGCGTCCGTCTACACGATCAGGTCTTCAAGGTTATAGAGTAGAGAACGGCAGCACGTTGGAAATATCCCGCCCTGTCACGCTGCATACCCTTCGATTGCCGATGGTGTGCGTACCCATCGATTCGCCCCAGCACTGCCTCAACTCATTGTCCATCGCTGTGCGTCGGCGGCGAAAGGGGTTGACATTTTTATCGGATCACGTAAGTATGTAAGTATTTACTTATTGTAATTCTTCGGTACCATATTCGCGCGTCATCTGTTAGGAATTGTCATAGCGCCAGGGCCACCCATGCAGCATGACAATCGCCCCAACCCCTTTTTGCAAAAAGGGGGAGCCGAGGGGGGATTTGTCCGAAGCTGACGGCTGATCGCTGACAGCTATTTTTCGAGGAGCCAAGATGAAAGAACGCCTGAGCGCCGAAGAGCGGCGGCGGCAGATTGTCGAGGTGGCGGTGGAGCTGTTCTCGCGGAAGGGATTCAGGGGAACCAGGACGCGCGAGATCGCAGAGGCCGCCGGCATCAGCGAGGCGATGATCTACAGGCATTTCGCGACGAAGCGTGAGCTGTATTTTGCGATCATCGAGGCAAAGTCCGTGACGGAGGAGTTGCTGGCGAGCGCAGCGACAGCCGCGCAAAAGAAAGACGACGCCGGGGTTTTGCGGGCGGTAGGACTGAAGATGATCGAGCAGACCGAAGCCGACCCGAGCCTCATGCGACTTCTGCTATTCAGCGCCCTCGAAGGACACGAATTGTCCGAAATCTTCTTCGAATCTCGAGTCAAGAGGCTGCACGAATTTCTGAGCAGCTACATTCGTAGACGGATCAAAGAGGGGCGGTTCCGGTCGATAGATACGCTGGTCGCCGCGCGCGGGTTCATCGGGATGATCGTGCATTACCTGTTGATCCATGAACTGTTCGGAGTGAAACGTCCTCGCCGTTCTTCCCCAGAGCAGGTCGTAGAGCTGTTCGTCTCCGTCTTTCTGAAAGGGATCGAACGGTGAGGCGCGACTTTCTGTATCTAGGTATTGGGCTCTCGCTGCTCCTTCCGTTGGTGGCTCTGGGCTGCTCCCGTGAGCAGGCTGCCAACGGCGCCTCGGCCGTGGCGAAGGAGCAGAGCCTCGCGATTACCGTGGCCCCCGTCGAGGCCAGGGATATGATACGACGCGTGGAGGTCGTCGGCACCCTCGAAGCGGACGAGGAGGTGATGGTCTACGGCCAGGTATCAGGGTCTGTGGAGAGGGTTCTGGTTGACCTGGGGGACCGGGTGAGGGCAGGACAGCCGCTGCTTCAACTCGACCAGGCGGACTTGCAGTTGCAGGTCGGCAAGGCCGAGGCGATCCTCCGTCAAACGCGAACGAGGCTCGGCGCGATGGATGGCGGAGATATGCTACCTGATGATCAGCAGCCGGTGGTTCGTCAGGCCAAGGCCAACTCTGATGACGCTGCCCTGTGGTATGAGCGGATGCAGAGCCTGTATAAGGAAGGTGCTGTCTCCCGGAACGATCTGGATACCGCCCTGGCCAAGTCTCAAGCCTTGCAGGCGGCGCTTGATGGCGCCATGAGTCAGGTGAGGGCGCTTGCCGATCAACTCAGGGAGCAGCAGGCGGCGCTGGATCTGGCCCGTCGGAACCTCCAGTACACGGTAATTCGGGCTCCTATCGATGGCTCGATCAAAGAACGAAACGTTTCTGCGGGTCAGTACATTGCCGGCGGCAGCATGCAGAATACCAAGCTGTTGACCCTCGTCCGTGACGATCCCTTGAAGCTGAAAGCGTCGGTGCCGGAGCGGTTCCAGGGACAGATCCGGCCCGGCCAGGAGGTAAAGGTCCAGGTCGAGGCCTATCCGGGCCGCGAATTCAGCGGGACAGCGAAGCGGGTTGGCCCGGCTGTGTTTACCGACACTCGGACATTTCCGATCGAGGCACGAGTGCCTAACCGTGAGGGGTTGTTGAAGCCAGGCTCCTTCGCCAAGGCGCGGATCCAGATCCGGGTTGACCGCGCCACTCCCTTTGTCCCGGAGGATGCCGTCTATTATTTCGTGGGAATCACCAAGGCGTTCGTGGTCCAAGACGGTATCGCCCAAGAGCGACAGATCACGGTTGGCGAACGCCAGGATGGACTGGTGGAGATCGTCGAGGGACTTCAACCAGGGGAGCAGGTGGC
>NSJM01000103.1 GCA_002634395.1 Candidatus Methylomirabilis sp. | reverse complement strand
CCCGCCACCCTGTCTGATTCATCGACACTCCTGAAGTTGCGACAGCAACGCCTGAGCGGTAGCGATGTTGTCGCGCCCATTCACCGTGTATTCCAGTGCATCGCTTCCCGTACGCGTGGTGTTTCCGGGGATATAGCGCAATCGGCCGCCCTCTTTATGAAGCAAGGCGGCTACCTTGGCTGGGGCAAGGGGCGGTGGCTCGCTGAAGGCGAAGCGGATGGTCTTGCCTGTAATATTGACCTCACGAATGCAGAGCGATCTGGCCAGGATCCTGAGGGTCATCGCGGTCAGGAGCCGTTCTGTCTCATGGGGGGGCTCACCAAAGCGATCGACCAGTTCCTCCCGAAAGGCAGAGATCTCCTGTGGGAGAGAGAGCGCGGCCAACCGCTTGTAGAGCTGGAGTCGAATGTTGGGGTCCTCCACATAGGCCTCCGGCACATACCCCTCCGCCTCCAGCCTGATGGAAGGCTCGACAGGCTCCGCAGCCGCTTCACCCTTCAGATTTCTGACCGTTGACTCGATCAGGCGGCAGTACAGATCAAATCCCACGGCGGCGATCTGGCCGTGTTGCTCCGATCCCAGGAGGTTGCCCGCTCCTCTGATCTCCAGGTCCTTCGCCGCTACCTTGAATCCGGCGCCGAGTTCGGTCAGTTCTGCGATGGCCTGGAGCCTCTTCTTTGCGATCTCTGAGAGCGCAGCATCCTCCGGCACCAGGAGATAAGCGTACGCTCGATGCTTATCCCGACCGACTCGCCCGCGAAGCTGGTAGAGCTGCGCGAGGCCCAAAGCATCAGCTCGATCAATGATAATGGTGTTGGCGGTACCGACATCCAGTCCGGATTCGATGATGGTGGTGCACAGTAGAATATCGAACTTTCCGCCGTAGAAGTCGCACATGATCCGTTCCAGGCGTGCTTCCGGCAGCTCACCGTGGGCTACCGTCAGCCTCGCCCGTGGAACCAACCGCTTGATCAGACGCGCTACGCTCTGGATGCTCTCCACGCGATTATGCACAAAGAAGACCTGTCCTCGTCTATCCAGCTCCTGCTCTATCGCCTCCTTGATGAGGGCCTGGTCGAACCTGGCTACGATCGTCTTGATCGAGAGGCGCTCCTCCGGCGGGGTCTCGATGGTACTGATATCCCTAACCCCCAGCATCGACATGTGCAGCGTTCTCGGGATCGGCGTCGCGGTGAGCGTCAGGACATTGACCTGTCGCCGGATCTGCTTCATGCGCTCCTTGGCTGCGACGCCGAAGCGGTGCTCCTCATCCACCACAAGCAGTCCCAGGTCCCGGAAGTGGACATCCTTCTGGAGCAGACGGTGGGTCCCGATCACGATATCGACGATGCCCTCACGGACGCCACGCAGTACGTCGCCCTGCTCTTTGCGGCTGCGGAAGCGGGAGAGCATCTCAATCTTGATCGGAAAATTGCCGAACCGCTCAGAAAACGTCCGGAAATGCTGTAAGGCGAGGACAGTAGTCGGAACCAGGACCGCCACCTGCTTCCCCCCCATAACCGTCTTAAAGGCGGCCCGCATCGCCACTTCGGTCTTACCATATCCGACGTCACCGCAGATCAGGCGGTCCATCGGCCGATCTCGCTCCATGTCGGCCTTGGCCTCGGCGATCGCCCGAAGCTGGCCCGGGGTTTCTTCGTATGGGAATCCAGCCTCGAATTCCCGTTGCCACGGCGTATCAGAAGGGAGAGCATACCCCTTGACAACCTGCCTGGCCGCATACAGGCTGAGCAGCTCCTGGGCCATCTCGCGGACGGAAGCCCTGACTCGCTCCTTGGCCTTAGTCCATGAGGCGCTCCCCAATCGATCGAGGGTGGGTGGAGCACTATCGGCGCCCGCATACCGATAGACTAGATGGAGTTTGCTGGTCGGCACATAGAGCTTGGCGTGATCGGCGTAGATGATGAGCAGATAATCGCCTTCTATCCCGCCAACAGTAAGTTGCCGCAGTCCTTTGTATATGCCGATCCCGTGATCCTCGTGGACAACGAAGTCGCCATAGGCGAGGTCCTGGTAGGAGGCAAGGGCGGAGACTGCCTTCGGACGTAAGCGGCGGGGCGGAAGATGTCGCATCCCAAAGATTTCGGTTTCGGTGATATAAGTCAGTGACGCCTCATCTAGATGGAAGCCGCCGCTGAGTTCACCAGTAATGACAGTGATTTCGCTTGGCAACGCCATCCCTGAGCCGATAGAGGCTGCGACCTCATGTTCCCTGAGTACCTCAGCCAGGCGCCGACCTTGGGCCTCACTCCTGCAGACCAGGTGGATTCTTCGGCCCTGCCGACGCCACCCTTCAAGGTCGCGTGTGAGCTCCATCATTCGGCCACGGTAGGCCGTGATGGTGCGCACCTGGAACCCGATCGCTGCCTCTTCCGTAAGACTGTTCGATGGCAGGAATTCCTCCAGGAAGATTCGCGGCCTCAGGGAGAGTCTCTGCTCAACGTCGCTCCAGTCGAGGATCCCCCCCACCCTGCCCTCCCCCGCACCCAGAGGGTACTCGGGGGAAGGGTTAGGGAGAGGACGTGAGGCGTCTTGCGAAAGGCTGGCCGCGTGAGCCTGCAGACCCGCCGGATCTACCAGGACCCATGCGGCATCGGGCGACACGTACTGCAGAAGATCGGCTGATTCCTCCAGAGCCTGCTGACACGCTTCACCCGTCAAAGGCGCTTCTACAACAGGCAGGACGGAGACCTGCTCGACAGCGCGAATGGACCGCTGGGTGGCTGGATCGAATGCGCGAAGCTCAAGTATCTCATCGCCGAAGAATTCAGCGCGAACAGGAAGATCCGATTCTTCGACACGGCTCAGGACGGATTTGGGAGGGAAGAGGTCGAGGAGATTCCCGCGCAGGCTGTATTCGCCGCAATCCGTCACCTGATTCACTCGACGGTAGCCGCCCACCTCCAGGGCGCCCACCAACTCATCCCGCGGGATCAGTCGTCCAACGTACAGCGTAAAGGCGGCTCCCAGGAGGGCTGACGGGGGAGAAAGGCGTTCAACAGCCGTTCGGATAGAGACAACCGTCAGGGGCAGCTCTTTCGTGGCAAGACCTGCCAGGCAGGCAATCCGCTGATACCGGGTCTCGGGGTCCTCATCACGTTCAGGTAAGAAGCCGACCGGACCGCGGAAGAAGACGCGCAGATCTTTCGCCAGCAGTTCGGCCTCGGCAGGCAAGGAGACCAACACCACGATGGGACGTTTCGCCTGACGAGCGATCTGAGAGAGAATCAACGCCTTTGAGGTCCCGAAGAGACCGGTGAGATACAGTGCGTCGACCCCGTCGTCAAGCCGGGACACGATCTCCTGAATCTCAGGAATCAGGAGATCCTCTAACTGCTCTATCGATCGTATCATCGTAAGGTCAGCTCTCAGCCTTCGGCCGTTTTCGGAGGTGCCATCTCCATGATACGACGTATGATGCTGCTCGTGGAAGAGCCCTCCACTAACGGAATCGTGACGACTCGCCCACCACGCCTCTCGACCATCTCTCGACCGACGACCTCTTCCTTCGCCCAGTCGGCGCCCTTAACCAACACATCCGGCTCAAGCGCGTCGATGGTGCAGCTTGGGTCTCGTTCCTCGAAGATGACGACGTAGTCAACCGAGGCCAGAGCCGCGAGCAACTCTGCCCGCTCATCCTGTGAGAGCACAGGCCGAGATCGGCCCTTGAGAAGCTGAACCGACACATCACTGTTCAGGCCAACGATCAACAGGTCGCCCAGCGCCCTCGCTTGCTGTAGCAAGCGGGTATGTCCTCGATGGAGGAGATCGAAACAACCATTGGTAAATACTACCCGCTCTCCCGCCGCCCGGCGCTGTTGGACGATGGTAGCCAGTTCGCAGAGCGATCTGATCTTGCCGGTGCCTACCGTCATTCCGCCTTCCCGGCCTTCCCTGGTACAAGGGAGAGCGATCCGCGCAGAGTGGCCTGCTCGATCAGTCGCC
This sequence comes from Candidatus Methylomirabilis sp., assembly GCA_002634395.1. Classification (GTDB taxonomy): domain Bacteria; phylum Methylomirabilota; class Methylomirabilia; order Methylomirabilales; family Methylomirabilaceae; genus Methylomirabilis; species Methylomirabilis tolerans. Next base: position 4,573 of record NSJM01000103.1, on the reverse strand, counting down.
TCCCCTTTGCAGCATACGGAGCGGAGGTCATCAGCCGGATCTCTCCAAGCGGGCCGAAGGTAATCCCATGAAATCCGCCGACTCGCATAGAGCGGAGCCAACACGGAACACCATAACGTTGCAGATGCAACCGAAGGAGTTCCGCCTGCATCTCATCGTACGTGGCATAAATCATCTGTTCATGCATCCGTGGCCTACCTGGCCCGACGGCGGCTCGATCGAACGACATGAGGTAAGGCGATTTCACGGTGGGGAGACCGGGCGACGGGTACGGATCGGTGCAGCAAAACAACCTCACAATTTCCGAGGAAACTCCTTAAACGATTATTGTAAGACGAAATGAGCCCTCCGATTCCATTTCCAGGCCGACTCATCGTGACCTGGGGCGAAGGGTCGCTCCTTCCCGTAACTGATGATCTTGATCCTCTTGGTATCGATCCCGGCAGCCGTGAGGTAATTCGCCACCGACTTGGCGCGTTTCTGACTGAGAGCGAGATTGTATTCCTGCGTCCCGCGCTCGTCGCAGTGGCCCTCGATGATGATCGAGGCGGTCGGATTTCTCGTCAACCATCGGATGTTCTCATTCAGACTCTTTTTCATATCCGTCCGGATCGATCCTCTATCGTAGTCAAAAAAAATATCCTTCAGGGGTGATGCCTTTTCTGCTCCTCCTGCCTGCGCCGTTTCCGACTGTGGCATCACAGGAGGCAAGACCGCCTCAGCGAGGATCCTTGCCGCAGGGGCAGCAGCGGCCATCTTCGCTTTCAGTGCAGCAAAAGCAGCCTGGCACTTACTACGTATGCGGGCATCAGGATCGGCAAACGGATTGAACTCCGTGGCTTCATGGATAAACCAATCCAGGCAGGTTTCTGCAGCGGCGAACTCCTCGGGCGCGCGCATCTCAGCCCCGGCGGTCTTCACCTCGGCAAGGGTGGCCTTCATGCCGTCTATATCAGGGCGATACGACGCGGTGGTCGCACACCCTGTGATGATCAGAGCCACCGATGCACAGATCAGCGCGAGCTGGAATACCCGGCCAGTCTTCAGATTCCTGTCCATCTTCGGTCCCTCTCTCCTTAAGGCAGCTATCAGCCTATTTTCCGCGCTGTGCTATCGCCTTGGCCTCTTCTGCGGCCTTCCTGGCGATGCCTGCCGCCATTTCCGCCGTCGCCAGATCACGCTCAAACAGCTCCCGCTCCGCAAGAACGAGATATTCCTGCGCCCTGGCCATCTGGTAGCGGGCCGCTTTGATATTCGATGCACCCTTGGTCTTCGCCTCGGCAAGAGCCACTTGAGCAGCGGTTACAGCGGCGGGGGCAGTCCGCTCCCCGGCAACCCAATCGTAGGATTCCGACCTGAGATGCACCCCTGAGCAGCTCCAGAGTAATGTCACCACGCTAATCACGGTAAGTGCAAGGGGCTGCCGAACAGCCCGGCCGCTGATTCTCATCGCGTCCCTCCTGTGTTTCCTATACAGGGTAGGTGAAATCTGATGTGGGCGACAACGCAGTAACGGCGATACGCCTACCTATCGATAGGATAAACGCGCATCATCTATCACGGTCCACTTCACCAGTCACAACCAACGTTTTTCTCAATATATAGATGGACCTTGCTGAAACGCCGCTATGCCCCGATCACCACGAGGCTTACGACACTGCAGGCCGGCTCCGCAAGCATAGACATCACGGGACGCCTTCCACGCAGACGCCATCTCGATCACACGTCGCTCGCCGAAGATGAGAGTGGATCGGTAAACAGCCGGACGGCAAGCGAAGAGTCGCGACCGTTTTCTGTTCCCTCGGCCAGCCAGGAGCGCAATGGGCCGTAGACGAGTCGCGTATAGACGGCGAGACCCAGACGGCTCAGGAGGAGCACTGTCGAGACCGCCGTCCAGACGGTCACCGCCACTAAGCCCCAATCCGGCCGGCCAAGCGCCAAACTGCCGGTCAGCAGGAGCAGATTGGGATTGCGCCGGGCCATCACCAGCCTGAAGTAGGAGTCAAAGGGTCGCCAGCAGAAGATACTGTACCGGCCGAGCCAATATTCAAACGTGCCCTCAACAAGGCGCCCGACAATATAGCCGATAAAGATCACCCACATCGCGAGATCCAGCGTGAGCGACGGTATGCCTGGATAGAACGACTCCAACCCGCGACCCCATAACAGGTACCAAAATGGTGGATGTATCAAATCCATGATGTGGTCGAAAAAGTGACCGAATCGGGTTGACGTCACCGTGACCCGAGCGAGCTTTCCGTCTACCGTATCCAGGAAGGTCATGCACCATGCGGCAAGAAGTCCCCACCCATACAGACCGTTCGCAAAAAGGGCGCCGGCTGCGCAAACCAGCAGTACGCTGATCGACGTGACATGATTCGGCCGTAAACCGAGGGTCACACACAGGCGCGTGGCCCATCGAGCCGGGACAGGCCAAAACCATTTTGTCACCAGGTCGGTCACGCCTTTATAGGAGTGGGAAAATAATCGCTCCTCCAACGCCCGTTTTGTCTCGATCCTGATCGATGCCACAAACGGCGGTGCCGATTTCAGCAACGACTTATGAAACGAGGATACGCGGTCCTCAAGTCGTTCTACCCGGACGGATGGAAGGGTATTCACGCTCCTCTCTCCGGAAAGAAGAGCGCAGGCCTCTCTAACCAAATTAGCGGCTACGTGAGCCGCAACTACCCGTCGAGACGGCCCTTCCGGTACCTCAAGGATGATATTCAACGAGGCAGCCAGATCATGGAGGACCCGGCCATCGAAGAGGTAATCCCCGCGAACGATAAGCACGGAGTCACTTGGTTTCACTGAGGAAAGATCATCCGCAATAGCCGTAACCCCTGCCTGTCTCAGCACGCGTCGGTAGCGCTCGCGAGACGATAGCCTCCACAGCGTAACCGGGGCTTCTCCAAGTATATGGGCGTAAACAGTCATTATTCTCAGTCGGCGCGCTTCCAGAAAGTCGGGCGGTGCCACCCGGTAGTTGCCCGGTGGCCCAGCGAAATGTTCATAAAGCCGGATAGGAAACGACTAGGTATACTACTATACACAGGTCGACTTCGTCAAGATCGTGCGCTTACCCGGGATTACCCTTGTGCGTGATTGGAACACAACTCGGATCATAGTCATTCATGACCAAGGAAACCTCACCGTGTCGAATGCGGTAGACCCTGTCGGCGGACTCCACCATGACAGGTTGATGCGAAATGGCCAGAATCGTCAGCCGATCCAGAAGACCGCGTAACGTACGGCATATCTCAGCCGCATTTTCCGGATCGAGCGCGCTGGTCACTTCATCCAGGATCAACAGTTTGGGCCGATGCACCAGCGCCCTGGCAATCGCAATGCGTTGTCGCTGGCCTCCTGACAACATCGAACCGCGTTCCCCAACCGAACTATAGATCCCGGATGGTCGTGCCACAACAAACTCCCAGGCGCCTGCAGCGCGCAATGCGGCTTCAGCATCAGCCTCGCTCAGATCCGGATCGCCAAGCGTCACATTCTGCAGCACTGTGTCATGGAACAGGAAGGTTTCTTGCGGCACATATCCGATCATCCTCCGCCACTGCCTCAGATCAACACTGTCCAATGACAGGTCGTCGATCCGGACATGACCTTGCTGTGGGCGCAGCAGACCCGTAAACAGATCCGCTATCGTTGTTTTCCCTGCCCCAGATGGTCCCATAATAGCAGTAAACGACCCTACTGGAACGACCAGTGACGCATTCCACAGTACCCAGTGTTTTCCATATCCAAAGTTGACTTTATCAAGGCAAAGGGCCTTCTCCAGGTGAGGGGCCAGGCCTCCTGGCTCTGTTTCACGATCGCGGTTCGCGCTGTCAATGGCCGCTTGCAACGACCAGAAGGCACTTTCCAGGGTTCGCATTTTCTGGTATTGCCGCTGCATCTTAGCTAGACAGGTCAGCAATCGAGCAAGAAGGAACACCATAACCATCACGATATTGAACGGCATCTGCCACCGGCTAAGGGCCACATATAACCCGACAGCGATAAGGACGGCTAACAGAATCTCCTGGGAGGAGCTGAGCAGCTCGGTGCTGAGTACTTCACGCTGAAACGCCCGGTTTAATCGCTTGGCGTTGGACTTGAGGGGAGGGCCGATCAACTCTTCACGCGCCATTGCCTTGAGGGGTTTGATGGACTGAAGGCTATCAGTCAGGCCGGCGAGAAGGGATTTTAATAAATGGGTTTGGCGGCTTCCAGCTCGATGCGCCATGCGGATGAAACGGTTGAGTCCGTAGAAGATCACGATTCCGGGAACCAGGATTCCCAGGGTTGTCTTCCCCGCAACAACGAAGGCCACACATGCATACACAATCGCCTCGATAAACAGGGTCGTACTCTTGGCGCCCTCAAGATACCCCATTGAGGCTCGCATCGCTTCAGTGCCTACGGCATTAGCGAAGCTTCCGACAGGTTGGCGTACGTAATACTCCCACCGAGCGGCCAGCAGAGCTTGGAGCAGCGAGAGTCGCAGTTCAGTGGCAACGTGTGTAACCGTATAGCCGACCTGGGTTTTGGCCAATAGAAGAAATACCCCTTTAGC